>CAIWMU010000143.1 GCA_903913865.1 uncultured Verrucomicrobia subdivision 3 bacterium | reverse complement strand
GCCCGGGGTTGTGCGGGTCGCCGCACTACCCCGGGTCCTGGCCACATCGGGTTCCCTACCCCGCAAGGGGTTGTGCCGTTCGTGCCCGCCTGGGGGTGCGATATCAAAGGACGGAATGGGATCAGGTTCACGGGTGCCGAAGAGGAGTCCGCCCGGAATGTATTTCCCATATCCACGCCATACACACCTCACATGCCACCCATTCGAACCATCGGCACAACCCCGTTGGGGTTGTTTATGTCTTTGGACTTTACCCGGGGTAGCGCCTCGGCGGCGCAACCCCGGGCTTCATGGCAGAATCCCGTTGGGATTCCCGGAGGGGGATTCCCAAGCCCATTTCCGCAAACACAAGGCTCCCGGGATTCCGGAGGGATCTTCCCACATCCCAACACACACCGTCCTCTTCGGGATCCCCGAAAGGGTATTTCCAACCTTTCCCCCATCTACGTTCATCTGCGTCCATTCGCGGTTCTCCCCCCCCAACGTCAACGACGTTGTGCCATACAGCCCGGGGTTGCGCCGTTCCCGGCGCTACCCCGGGTTCAGGCCGCAGCGCGTTCCCTACCCCGCAAGGGGTTGTGCCGTTCGTGCCCACGGGAGGTGCTGTGAACAAGGACGGAATGGGATGGGGTTCGCTTGTGCAGATGAAGAGTCCTCCCGGAAGGATTTGAAAATATACACCCAATACCACATACCACCCGTTCGATCCTTCGGCACAACCCTTTCAGGGTTGTTGATATGTTGGGCGTGGACCCAGGGTAGCGCCTCGGCGGTGCAACCATGGGCTTTGTGGCAGAATCCATTCAGGATTCCCGGAGGGAAAGCCGCAAAGGCCCGACCTCCTGCACGTTCAGCAACACCCGTCACCATTCGTGACAATTCGGGGGAGTCCTCGTGGCAGGCGGTCGTGTGTGAAGGATTGACGCAGCGGCGGGCGGCTACTTTCCGCCGGAAAACAGCTCCCTCCTCTTCGATGTCACATCGTGAAACGCGGGATCGTTGGTCAGGGAAAGAAGGTATTCAAGTTCAGATTGATCGTTCATCAATCCCGCCTGCAGGGATGCAAGCAGACAGCGGCCGAACCTCTGCCGACGCTCCGGAGCGCTTTTTCCGCAGGCCCAATCCGCTGCGCGGCTCGTCGGATTTTCGGGATCAACGTGTGTGGCATCCTTCACGATGAGGGATAGGGCGGGACCGGGCAGCGATTCAAAAATCTCCTTTGCATTCCCATTCGCATTCCAGGGTGCAGACTCGGCACGAAGCACAAATGAGGGAATGTGCAATTCCCGCGCCGGGCGGGTGCCCATGCGCCCAAGGCCGACAGGATCAAGCCCAACCCAGCAGACGACGTTTGTATCCCGGGAGGCGGCCAGCAGTGTCCAGAGTCCGCCCGCAGAAAATCCCACCAATGCGGTTCGTGCCGAGGGCTTTGTGTTCCCGAGCAGAGTCCCATCCCGCAATTTTACCAGCAGTTCATTCAGGGCCCGGCCATTTCGCTCGTGATCCGCCAGCGCAGGCAGGTCCAGGGCAGCCACAATAAACCCCTTTGCAGCCAGCATCCCGCCCCAACCGGCCATGGTCCGGCGGTTGCGGGAAAAGCCGTGGGAGATCACCACAAGGGGTGCCCCTTCAGCCTTGGCGGGCAGGAAGAGATCCACTTTCACACCCTTGCCGGTGAGTTGGACGGTTTCCGTGCGAAAATCAACACCCGGTGGAGTCGGCAGAGCGGGGATGTGTAGAAACCACGAGAGAAAGCACACCGCCAGGACCGCGAGCAACCCAAAGATCATGGCTGCCCGGCGGACCCATCTCCACAACTTGCTGCGAGCTGGTCCGTCCATTTCCTATTCCCGGCGGGTGGCACGTTCCTGCATCCACGCGACATCCGGATTGCCAGAGTCGGGTGTCGGGTAGGGTCGCGCTTCACCGTTAAGCGGTGCCTTCAATACGAAAGCACTCTTCCACTTGTGCAACTCCGCGTGTCCATCCACAAAGGACATGCCCCCGGAACCACCATGATAGCTTGCCGGGCTGTCCACCAGCGTGACCGGTGTGCCGGGGTAGCCCGTCATGTCCACCACGAACATTCCGTCGTTGATGCTGTCCTCACGCTCATCGAGAAACACGAATGTCTTGGAGGGTCCGGGAGCCGTGAAGTCCCCCGCCTTGTGATAGATCCGCCAACCGTCCGAATTCCAACCCATCGCGATCCCCTCACCCCGCCCGCCAATGTAGTTGAGCATCGACATCGTCCTTACGCGCGGCTTCGAAACACCACGAACGTTCACCATGCTCTTGTCACCCGGACATTTGAACACGGCGGGATTCTTGCAGTAGGGGTAAAGAATGGAAGGAACGATGTCCACGTTGACATCGTAGTTTTCAGCCATGGCCCCGTTGTAATCCAACCAGCCATCCATCCAGGCGTAGGGTCCGTGTTTGACGAACGGAAGGGTGTCCCGGTAGTCGTCCACATACATCTTCCACGCCAGCAAGAGCTGACGGTGGTTGTTCATGCACTGGATTCCCTGGGCCTTCGACTTGGACCTGGAGAGCGACGGCAACAGCATGGCTGCGAGAATCGCGATGATGGCGATCACGACCAGCAGCTCAATCAATGTGAAACCCTGATTCGACCTTTTAAACTTCTGGCTTTTCATACATCAAAACCCAAATTCGGGAGCCGCCGTAAAGTCCGGCGGCTCCCGTAAACCGCAACCACTGAATTACGAGCCCGCCAACCTCACGGTTTGGCCACCACACGGTAGAACGCGCCAGCAGGCACGGCGTTCGTATCCGTGTAACTCGTCCCGGAGATGTCACCGGAGATGTTTGTGAAGCTTGAGGCATTCACAAGGCTCGAGGCACGCAGGACGTTGTATTTCACACTTCCAGCAGCCTGCCAGTTCAGCTGAACTCCGGCCCCCGCACGCAGGACTGTGGAGATCTTGAACGGGGGCACCTCGAAGGCTTCATTGTGGAAGATAAACAACCGCCCGCCACCGTTGGCTGTGCTGGTGTCGCTGACCACAAGGAATTTTCCATCCGGCGAGAACTTCATGCCGGGTTCCTGGAAATCGATCTGCCGGTCAGGCCGACCTGCGTCAGTCAGGGGGAAGCTGAGTTCACGCTGACCACTGATGCCGTCGGGCGTGCAGGACCAGACCTGATTGGTCAGGTCGTCAGCCACCCAGAGCCGCCCGGTTTGGGGGTCTGCCGCGATGCTGGAGGGGGCGATTGCAATGGCGATATCGCTGTAGAAGTCCGGCCAGAACGAACGGCTCATGCCGTTGGCATCCACAGCCGTGATCTGGCCGTCGAAGTTCAGGGTCACCATTTCAGACGACTGCGGCAGCACGGTCATACCCACGAGATCCACGGCACCCAGGCCGCCCGGACCAAACAGGTATTGGCTATACATGGTCTGGTCCAATGTCGTTGTGGTCGGATCAATCGTGAACAGTGCATTGTTCGCGTCACCATCCACGCCACGGTCCATGACCACAATCTGATTCGGCGCACCGACGGAGCCGGTGAAATTGGCCGGGGTGAAAGCCACATCAAACGGATCATCATCCACGCCGCCCGTTATTGCACCAGGCAGGGCAAAGTCCGCGATCACGCGCTCAGGAACATTCGCATTCCATGGGGCCTTGAGCCGCCAGAGGCCCATCGCAAAGTCATGCACCCACCAGATGGTTCCATCTGCGGCGATCGTGAGCCCCGAGGGATTCGCGATACCTGCAACCAGGGGGACCGGGTCGATGGCCCAGTTGCCACCCGCCACCTTGGTCGCCTTGTTAATGGATCCGCCCGTTGCTGCGTCTATCGCGAACACAATGGTCGTATTGTCGCGTGGATCAATCGCCATGGCCCCCGCCGGGCCCGAGACCGTCAACTTCGTGAAGTTTGTGAAGCGTGACCCATCGATGTGGGCTGTGTAGGGCTCGGGCAGCGGGCTTGGATTGGAAACGAGCGTCTCAATTTTAATGTCATCCACATAAACCGGCGGATGGTTTGTTCCGTTCGAGGAACTCCAGGCTGCCATGAAGGTCGGGCCCCAGGTTGCGGCCGTGCCGACGAACGAGGAACGGTCCACGATCACTTTCGCAGCGGGACTGCTGGGACTCTTGATAATGGTATAACGGCCCTGACTGTTGTGGGTCGTAAGACGATACTCTTCCCACACATCCGGTGTATAATCCACTGTGGTATCAACCCAGGCGGTGGTGTAGTAGGTCAGCGAGGTCTCATCCCCGATTGTCCCATCGCGGGATCCGTATCCGAGCAGTGCGCAGTCGCCGGAGTAGGTGTTGCCACCCTCTGCACCATACAGGGAGAAGCGCAGATAGTTGGCCTGTTGCCCCTTCACCGATGCTGGAACCCTGGCCCACCAGGTGATCTGGACGTCCGATTGCGGTGCCACACCCCAAGCAATGGATGCCCCGGCCCGCTGCCCGGCTTCCAGCTTCAGGCACTTTGTCCCGCTGTGCGGTGCCACAACACTGTTGTCCACAATTTGCACCTTGGCGGGTGCCCGAAGCTTCCCGGCACCGGTTCCATCCACTTCCGTCGTGATCCACGGCCCCTGGGGGTTCGCATTATCATCGGAAGCCACGCGTGCCGGATAGGTCTCGAACCCCTCGGTGATGACGGAACTCAGGTCCTTGGAGTCTTCGACGGTAAGTGTGATGTCATCAATGGCATAATAGCCGTCATCTGCCGTATTCCCCTCGTTCAGCAGACGGATGGCAACCGGGGCGGCCACATCACAACGGGACAAGTCAACGCCGGTGTTGACCGGGGTGACCATGTCATCAATGTAGATGCTGAAGGTCAGCGCGTTCGGATCAATGATGATCCGGTGATGCTGCCACTGATTGGTGGTCTGGGTTGCGACGAGCCCGGTGTTCTTGTTCGTCAAGGCGGTCCATGCTGCCGCGCCCGGCCCGACGCCGTCGTAGTAATAGAGAGCCGTTGAATTGGTCACCCGGTCCACCCGGTATGCGAGGTAATCATCGCCGTTGCTGTCTGCCCCTTCGGCACGCAGAACCACATAAAAATTCTGGCTGCTGGTTGGCTCTCGCACGGCGAAGGTCGAGAAGTCCAGCTGGTAACGACTTCCGGATTTCGCGTTATTGAGGAAAATTTGTGCTTCACTGTTCGGCCTGAGCAAAAGCGCCTGGTTCGGAGCCCCTGCGGCATTTGTCAGCCAGTTGATCACCTGCACACCGGCCCCAACAGTTGTCGGCAGCAACGCCGTGTCGTCGGCCATGCTCCATTCCACACCCGCCGGATCGGCATCGTTGGTGGACGAAAGGCTCGTCGCGGCGTTCGTGTAGGACTCAAAATTGTTGCTGTAGATCACAGCTGTTCCGGCGGTCAGATTCATCTGGCTGCAACAAAGAGCACTGGCCAGACTGAACATTGGGAGCAGTCGTGTTCTGGTTTTGTTCATTTTTGTTTTCATAGGAGGAGCACTGATTGGGTTTGGAGGCAGCCAAGAGAATCACCGCCCGACTGGAGTGACCCTGTCGGCAAAGCTGGTTTCATCAGCATGGCACACATATCGGATGTTGTTCCGAGCGGTAATTGAGCGTTAACGCACAAACTTTAACCATGAAGATGCGATGTGTAAAGAGCAATTTCTCGCTCCACCGATCCGCACCCGGCTTATGGTTCGCGCGCTTGGGTCGATCATGCCAGACGATCAGCGCTGATGCACGTAACAATCGTGTTACAAATAGGATGCGTTTCAAAGACGGGGAGATCGGGTCACATACCCGATCCAATAATCAGATACAAAAAGGTTGACTCAAGCCGAAAAATGGTTATCCTAGTGCGTTAAGTTGATGAAAACAAATGTTCTCTGTATTAGCACTGCAGTTCTACTCCTGCTTGCCTCAGCCTCTCAAGGATTTTCCGTGGAAATAATCGCCCACCGGGGTGCCTCATTCGACGCCCCTGAAAACTCCCTCTCCTCCTTCAAACTCGGCTACCGCCAAAATGCCGATGGGGACGAGTTGGATATTTATCAAACCAAAGATGGTCGCATCGTCGTATCCCATGATGCCAACACCCTGAGAACGGGCGGCGTGTCGAACCTGATTTCCGCCATGACCTATGAGCAGTTGCGTGGTGTGGACGTGGGCAAGTGGGGCAAGTGGGCGGGGAAGGAGTTTGCAGAACCGTTGCCAACCCTCGAACAGGTGCTGCCCCTGATTCCTGAAGGGAAAAAACTTTTTATAGAGATCAAATGCGGTGTCGAGGTCCTGCCGGAGTTGGACCGGGTTCTCAAGAAATCGGGAAAGAAAGCCTCGCAACTCGTGCTCATAGGTTTTGGGTTCGAAGTGGTGAAGGCGGCAAAAAAGTTGATGCCACAGCATCAGGTCTATTGGCTGGTTTCAGGCGACAAGAAGAAGAATTTGTATCCCACACCGGAGGAGTTGATCACGAAGGCCAAAGACGCAGGTCTGGAAGGAGTGAATCTCGACTGGGGTTTTCCAATCGATGCCGCATTTGCAAAACAGATCCATGATGCCGGTCTGAAACTTTATACCTGGACCGTTGATGATCCCAAGGTGGCACAACGATTGAGCGCAGCCGGGGTGGATGGAATCACCACCAACCGTCCCCAGTGGTTGCGTGACCAGCTGGCCGTCGTTCCCTGAGGACGGTCCCCGGTCCAGAGGACTTGTGAACCATTCCGAAGCGAACCCCATCAGCGAGGGTTTGGCTGCACATCGGTTCTTTTTGATTCTCATTTCAGGCACCTGATGTTTGATTGTTTCCGTGCCCACAAAAAGCACCAAAGTCCGAACCCACGCCTTCAGTCTCATTGAACTGCTGGTTGTGATGGCGATTATCGCCGTTCTTGCCTCACTGCTGCTGCCAGCACTCACCCAGGCCAAAGCCCGCGCCCAGCGCATCCAGTGCACCAGCCACCTCCACCAGCTCGGGATCGCCTTCCAGGCCTTCGCCCACGACCACAACAGCCAGTTCCCGATGCAGGTGCCCGCCCAACAGGGTGGCACGCTGGAGTTCGTCAGGAGCGGTTACCGCATCTCCGGTCCCTTTTTCTTCAGCTTCCGCCACTTTCAGGCGCTCTCCAACGAACTGGGACAAGCCACGCGGGTGCTTGTCTGCCCCAGCGATGATCGCTCCTCCGCCCGCGATTTCCGGGCCCTGAAGAACGACAACCTCAGCTTCTTCGTGGCGGTCAATGGCTCCTACTCAAACCCGGGGCAGCTTCTGGCAGGTGACCGCAACCTGACCAATGATCTATCCTCCCGTGCCACAACAATACGGCTTGGCCAGGGTAAAAGCACACATTGGACATCGGAACTCCATCAATATCAGGGCAACCTCCTCTTCACCGATGGACATGTGACCCAGAGCAAGACCCTCAGTGTCGCTGCAGGCAACTCCGGGTCATTGGTGGATGTCCTTATTCCAACAATCAACACTGGAACGGGACGGTCTCGACCTGCCGACTCTCCACCAGTTCAAACCCGACCGGGATCCAACAAGGAGAGCCGGACCAATGCCACCCTGCGGCCTCCGCCAACTCCACCTCCCGCACCCCTGGTTGCGCCGACAAACAGTGCTGTGCCAGTGCCTGAGAAGTCCGCAGATCAGGAAAATCCCGAGTCCGGGACCGGGCTGAGCGTCGCATCCACATCGACCGATAATGGCGCGGGGTTGGCCATGAACGATCCGGGAACGCCTGCAACCGCGAAAAGCAGACAGCAGGAGACGAACCCCGCCGCCCCCATCAACCCCGCTGGAGGCGAAATGAACAAGGGTGAGGAAAGGGGATCCCCGGGGATCAGCTTCGCCTGGCTGAACGATCTTGGGGATGCAATCCACTCTGCGCTCTGGTGGTTCTACGTCCTGCTCATCCTGCTGGTGCTATTGGGCCTCTACCTGCGCAGGCGCTCCCGAAGGAAGGATCCTCCACCCCCGCCGACCGCCTAGCAATAGCCGGTCCGGATCAGCACAAGCCGCTCGCCCGCCTGGCCCGGGAGAGCACCTTGGAGGCCACTTCCCGCGCCCTGCTGGATCCCTCCGCCAAAACCTGGGCCACATAATCCGGGTTGGCCACCAGCTCCGCCCGTCGCGCCCGCGCTTCGGCGAAGTGGTTCCAGTAGTGCTCAAACAGCGCCTTCTTGAGGTCGCCGTAGCCCATTCCCCCGGCCCGCAACCGCTCCTCAAAATCCTTCCCCACCTCAGGCGGCGAAACCAGCTTCAACAGTTGGATCGCAATGTTCTGGTCGGCATCCGGCTTCGGCTCCTGGGGGGTCCGGCTGTCCATCTTGATGGACATGATCTTTTTCTTGATCGCCTTTTCATCCCCGAAAATCTCGATCGTGTTGCCGTAGCTCTTGCTCATCTTCTCACCATCCAGACCGGGAACCTTGGCCGTCTCGGCGCGGATCCGGGGTTCCGGCACCACGAAGGTCTGTCCATACTGCTCGTTGAACTTGGTGGCGATGTCCCGGGTGACTTCCACATGCTGCTTCTGGTCCTGACCCACGGGAACGACGTTGGAATCATACAAAAGGATGTCCGCAGCCATGAGAACCGGGTAGGCAAACAGGCCGAAATTAAAGGAGATCCCCTTCGCAACCTTGTCCTTGAAGGAATGGCAGCGTTCCAGGAGTCCCATGGGGGTGACCGTGCCAAGGATCCACGTCAATTCCGCCACTTCAGGCACATCGGATTGCAGGAAGAAAACCGTTCGCTTCGGATCCAGCCCGCAGGCGAGGAAGTCCAGCGCCACATCCCGGGAGTTGCGAACCCGCTCGGCGGGATCGAACAGCGTGGTCATGGAGTGGTAGTTGGCTATAAAATAGTAGGCGTCGCCCTGGTCCTGCAATTCGATGGCAGGGCGCATCATCCCGAAGTAATTGCCGAGATGCAACGTGCCCGAGGGCTGGATGCCGGATAAAATTCTCATAACCCGGACAAAATAGCGCGGCACACAACCGGCGGCAAAGGATAAAGCGAGGCCGCTTCTCAACGGATGGAAATCCCGATCACGGCCTCCACACGAGCGCCGGATTGTTGGTCCGACCCTTGTTGGTGGCCAGATCCCAATATTCCGGGAGCCGGAACCGGACTGCATGCCCATCCAGAAAGTTGAATTGCGCCCCGCCGGAGTGGAGATTGGTATGGGGAAAGGTCCATCCGCCGATGGCAGGCAGATTCTTGCTGTCGAAAAACCAAACCACCCGGTCCGGCCCCCGAATGTTGGCGATCCGGGTTGGCACATCGGTGCTGGCAAAGCCATCCACATACTCGTTGAGGCAGTAATGAAAAAGGTTATTTCCGTTGCTGCGGCGGCTGTTCGACGGGCAGATCCAGACGGACCGACCGGGATCCGCAGCCGCATTGGTTCGCCAGGGTTGATCGTGGTAGCGGGGCAGCCCCAGAATGCGGGGAAGTTGCACATACCAACCGGTGTTCGTGTGCTGCGGCAGCGGGTTGGCAAACCCCTCCGGTGGGAGGAAATCGCTGTTCTCAACTGCATACAGCTGGGTGGCGAGCCCCCACTGCTTCAGGTTGTTGAGGCATACGGCTGCGTGCGCCGTGGATTTGGCCCGGTTCAGTGCAGGCAGCAACAGAGCCGCAAGGATGGCAATGATGGCGATCACCACCAGCAGTTCAAGCAGGGTGAAGCCGCGTTCGGTTTTCATTCCTGTATCCGGGTTACCACCCAGATGTAACAGGCCGCGATACCGACGCAATAAAAATATCAGCCTGCCTCAAACCCGCCCCTGAACCGAACGGCAGGGATACTGGAGGAACTCACCCACCCGCAACGATCCGCACAATCTCAAGCCGGTCCCCAGCCTTGAGCTGGCGGATAGGGAACTCGGAGGGCGGAATAGCCTCACCGTTCAGCTCCACCACCACACTGCGCGGCGGCAAGCCGAGGGCGACCAGAAAGTCGTGCAAGGTGGCGGGAAACTCCACCGGGATGGTTTTTCCGTTCGCTATGACACAGTTCTCATTCATGACAGGAAAACTCAGGACGTCAGCGCGGTGTCCCAATCCTTCCAAACCGGCTCATAGCCGAGGCGGCGCAGTTGATCCGCGACCTCCGCTGCCGGACGCTCATCCGCGATCTGGAACTGGCCGGTGGCCGATTTTGCCACGGAGGCCCCGACCGGTTCCGGCCCGGGACTGAGAATACGGCCCCGCTCTGTAAGGTGGACATTCTCCTTGCCCGCACCCGTGTAACCGCCCGGCTCCGTGTGGCTGCCCGCGCTGATGAGGGTGATGCCCAGCGGGATCAGCCCATCCCTCAATGCCGGCGATTCGCGGGTCGAAAGCACCAGGCCGACATCCGGGAACATGAGTCGCAACGCGCAAACAAGCTGCACCAACTCACGGTCACTGATATGCGTGAGAGGTTCAAACTCCCCGGCGCAAGGCCGGAGACGGGGAAGGGAAATGGTGATGGAGGCTTTCCAGCATTCCCGAAGGAGATGCCGGGCATGGGCGGCCACAGCCAGAGCTTCCAGCCTCCAGTTGGACAAACCGTACAGGGCCCCGATGCCCAACCGCCGGAAGCCGGCTGCATAGGCACGCTCAGCCGTATCCAGCCGCCAGTCAAAGTTCCGTTTCGGGCCCGCCGTGTGCATCGCATCATAGACGGCCCGGTCATAGGTTTCCTGATAAACCACCAACCCCTCAGCCCCGGCCTCAACGAGGGGACGGTATTCGGCGGCTTCCATCGGGCCGACTTCCAGAGAGACGGAAGGGGCCATCTCCCGCAGGGCGGTGATGCACTCGGCAAGATAGGTGCCCGAGACAAACTTGGGGTGTTCCCCCGAGACCAAAAGAACATTTCGAAACCCGTCCGCCACGATCGCCCGCGCCTCCCTCCGCACCTCCTCCACCGAGAGGGTTACCCTCATGATCGGGTTGTCGCGGGAAAAGCCGCAGTAACGGCAGTTGTTGATGCACTCGTTGGAGAGGTAAAGTGGCGCAAAAAGACGAATCACACGGCCAAAACGCCTGAGCGTCAACTCCCGGGACCGCTGGCACATCGTTTCAAGAAGAGGTGAGGCCGCAGGGGAAATCAGCCGTGCAAAATCGGCCAGCCCCGGTCTGGGCTTGGCCATGCTCTCAACCACCGCCTCCCGTGTTGTCTGCAGCGACAGCGCTACAAGATCGTTCAGCGGCAGCTTCTCGAATTCGGATGCAAAACTCACAACGTGAAGCTATCAGACAGGGGGCGAATGTCGAGCGGGGGTGCGGGAAGCAGAACTTGCATAATAACCAACTGAGGGCAAGTTATCCCCCTGCACAGCTGCGATGGTTGCCGTTGAGCAGGATCACAAACACAACGAAACAGGAACCTATATGGCGCTGAAAAACGCAATGGATTTGACAAAGAACCCGCCCCGGAGCATCCGGGTGCGGTTGGGTGGCTACGTGCTCCTCCCCCGCATGCTCGACAAGTGCCGGGCAACGATCGCCGGCACCAACGGTGAATACAACTACGCCTGCCCCATGGATGAATACTTTTTTGACTTCACAGGCGTGGACCCGGAGAAGTTGAAGAAGCAGGTTGCCTCCGGCAAGGGGGACGGCGACCTTTTGCTGTGGATCCAGAAGAACAGCAAGACCCCCCGCACGGAATGCGAGATCGCCGGATGGTCCGCCTGGCTCGAACAGCGCGCGCCGTCGGTTGTGGAATCCCGCGAATTCTACCACGGTGCCCATGCCAAGATCGCGCCCAAGCGCGAGGACATCAGCACCTGGTTCGACCTGCTCGACCTCGACGACTATTCCAGCTTCGGCGGCCAGGTCTGATCTGCAGCTTTGAACGGATCCCCTCAAGGGAAAACATCGGGGGACGGGGCATTCCTCGTCCCCCATTCATCAAAACAGTCTCTGAAATGGGCATGCTTCATGCCCGGAGAATCACTCCCCGTTCCCCCCAAACTCCTACTTCCCTGCCGGGAGCGAGCGGAGTTCGTCACGGACTTTGGCGGCCCGTTCGTAATCCTCCCGCTGAATGGCCTCGTGCAGGGCGCGCTCCAACTGCTCGCGGCGTGTAAGAGGCCGCTCCGCAAGGATCTCCCGGCGCCAATCCTCGAGGGAGGTGATCTCGCCGCTTTGTTCCGCCGCTTCGGGCCGGCCTGATTCCTCATAGAAGGCGCGGATGCTGTCGATGCCCTCCTGAACCAGGGAATTGGCCAGATTGAAATTCATCACCTTCAAGGCGGAGCAGGCCCTGGCGCGGGTTAGGATCATGAGCAACTGCGGTTCAAGCTGCCTCAGGGAGTTCCCCAGCTCGTTTGGGCGTCCATATTGTTGAACAAAGGCGAACAGGGACAGGTTCCTCCGGGCGTCCCGCTCCACCTCGGCATACTGCTCCAACTGAAGCAGGCAGATGTAGCGATGGTGGTATTGCAGCGCCTCGATCTGAAGCTGGGAACAATCCTCCGGCCCGAGTTGAAACCCGGCGTCATCCCCGCCATGGGTCTCCTTCTGAAGCTCAAGCAGGGTCTGGTAATGATCA
This sequence comes from uncultured Verrucomicrobia subdivision 3 bacterium, assembly GCA_903913865.1. Taxonomy (GTDB): domain Bacteria; phylum Verrucomicrobiota; class Verrucomicrobiia; order Limisphaerales; family UBA8199; genus UBA693. The sequence goes on along the minus strand of CAIWMU010000143.1, from coordinate 30,246 downwards.
AAAAGGGACTCCTCGCCAAACGGTTGCTGGCCATCGGGACGCCCATCCACATTCATCTGGAGCAGCCCGAGATCCACCCTCAGCTGGATCTTTTCAACGCCATCCTTCGAGGTGAATTTCCGCACGAGAACCTGCCCGGGCACATAGTCCCAGTTTTTCAGCAGTCGCGTGATGTCGAAGTCCATTCCGCGAATATGGATATTAGAAAGGCGCAAGTCAATCCGTGCTGAATTTTCCGATGCCCGGATGGCGTTCAGGGAATTTCAACCCCTTGTGACATTTTCGGGAGCCCTCCCGCCAATCCCGGGGCGGCGGTTCCCGTATCCACACAAACATGCTTTTTCCTGTCTTGCCGGGCGGTTGCGCCTATAATTCTCCCATGAATGTTGCTAGTCAGGTTCTGCGCCCGCGCCATTTTGCCAGTGATAACTATGCAGGGATCTGCCCGGAGGCTTTTGCCGCCATGGTCGAGGCCAACCTTGGCCATGAGGTCAGTTATGGGGACGATTCCTGGACGGAGAAGGCCTCCAACCTGCTCCGGGAGATCTTCGAGATCAATTGCGAGGTGTTTTTTGTGTTCAACGGCACCTCCGCCAACAGCCTCTCCCTTGCCTCCCTTTGCCAGTCCTATCACAGCATTCTCTGCCACCAGATGGCGCACGTGGAATCCAGCGAGTGTGGCGCGCCGGAATTCTTTGCGAACGGCACGAAGGTGCTCCTGCTGCCGGGTGAGGCGGGAAAGGTTGATCCAACCTCCATCCAGGGCGCTGTGAACAAACGCACGGATGTGCATTACCCGAAGCCCCGGGCCTTGAGCCTGACACAGGCCACGGAGGTCGGCACCGTTTATTCGGTGGCCGAGCTGGGTGCACTGAGCGAGGTGGCCCGCCGCTACAATTTGCGGGTCCAAATGGATGGGGCACGCTTTGCGAATGCCGTGGTGGGCCTGGGAGTCGCACCGAAGGAGATCACGTGGAAGGCCGGGGTGGATGTGTTGTGCTTCGGCGGCACGAAGAATGGCATCGCGATTGGTGAGGCAGTGGTCTTTTTCAACCTGGAGGCGGCCCGGGAGTTTGACTACCGCTGCAAGCAGGGCGGACAACTCGCCTCCAAGATGCGTTTCCTTTCGGCCCCCTGGGTCGGGATGCTGCAGAATGGAGCCTGGCTGCGCCATGCGGCCCATTCAAACGCCATGGCAAAGAGGATGGAGTTGGCCATCAAAGACCTGCCCGGCATCGGCGTGCCCTACCCCGTGGAGAGCAACGCGGTGTTTGCCCGCATCCCGGATGACGTGGTCCAGGCCATGTTTGCACGAGGTTGGAAATTTTACACCAACGTCGGCGGTTGGGAGGAATCGCGCCTCATGTGCAGTTGGGATACCACCACGGAGGATGTGGACGGTTTCGCGGCAGATCTAAAGGAGTTGGCAACCGCGAAGGCGGCCGGCCGGTGAGTCGGCCCGGAACAATGTTTCTCTGGAATCCAACGCCACAAATCCCACCCAGCCCCAAAATGATGAATATCCGGTTCCTGCCCGAAACCCCCAGGACAATGGGAGGAGTCTTCCGATTCCTGACACTGCTCACACTCCTTTGCGCGCTCGCATGTGCCGGCGTGGGCTGCAAGTCATCCGGCGTTCCCGAGCCGACCGGCGGGGTCTCCGTCGAATTGCGGGGCAACACACCGGGTCAGATCTTCGCTGCAGCGGACGATGTGTTTGCCGCGCACGGCTACCGGATGAAGGTCCTCTCCCCTCAGAAAATGTGGTGCGAAAAGCCCGCGAGCACGATGAGCAACATCGCGTATGGTGACTGGCTGCCCGACAAGCCGCTTTATATCCGTGTGAAACTGACTCTCGTGGAGCATGGGGAGGCCTATTTCCGGCTCCACGCGCAAGCCTGCAAGGTGACGGACCGGGGCGGCTTGCTCGAGGGCGAGTCGGTGGTCCGTATGGGCACCGGCTCCTATCGCAAGATGCTCGAAGAGGTTGTTGCACGGCTTCGCGGCCCGGGTTACTGACCGGGGCCGAATCTCCCGCGCTCAGCTCAGCAAATCCGTGGCAGTTGCTCCCCGGAGCCCATTTCCAGGATGCGCTGGGCGCCAATCGCACTACGGATCAACACCCGGGCGGTGCCCTTCTCCGCCACGCGGCCAATGACCGCCGCGCCCGCACTCACACCGAACCCGCGCCACAGGTCCAGAACCCGCTCCACCTCCCGCTCCGGAACGACCGCCACCATGCGGCCTTCGCAGGCCACCTGAAGCGGATCCAGGCCCAGGATCTCGCAGGCGGCCCGCACATCCTCGCGGATCGGCACCTGCGTCTCTTCAATGTGGATCGGATGCCCGGCTCCCTCGGCAATCTCATTGAGCACACTTGTCAGCCCGCCCCGGGTGATATCCCGGAGGCAATGAATCTCCACCCCCTTTTCCACCAGGGCCAGCACCGGCGCGGCCAGAGGCGCCGAGTCACTCTCAATCACGGTGTCAAACTCCAACCCCTCCCGCACCGCCATGATGGCGATGCCGTGGCGTCCCAGATCCCCACTGACCAGCACCACATCCCCGGGCCGGACGCTGGTCGGGGTGATGGATAGCGAATGCTCCACAACCCCTATCCCCGCTGTGTTGATGTAAACGCCATCCCCCTTGCCTCGGTCCACAACCTTGGTGTCGCCTGTGACAATCTGAACCCCTGCGGCCTGCGCGGCCCGTTGCATGGACGAGAGGATCTTCCAGAGGGTCTCCATCGGCAACCCCTCCTCGATGATCAAGCCGGCGCTCAGATAAAGGGGTTTGGCCCCGGCCATCGCCAGATCATTCACGGTGCCATGAACAGCGAGCGAACCGACATCCCCCCCGGGGAAAAACATGGGGCGCACGACATAGGAATCGGTTGTAAAAGCCAGCCGTGAGCCGCCCGGTTCAATGACGCTGGCATCGTGCTGCGCATCCAGCCACGGGTTCTTGAAGGCAGGCAGGATCATCCGCTGGATCAACTGGTGCATCAGCCTGCCCCCGCCACCGTGGGCGAGGAGGATCTGCGGATAATTCTCAATGGGAAACGGGCAGGCCGATTGGAATGATGCCGGAGTGCTCATGAATTTGGGATGATGGAGGGATCGCGGCGATAGCGGTAGTAGGCGGCGCAGGCGCCTTCCGAGGAGACCATCGTGGCCCCCAGCGGATGTTCCGGAGTGCAGCGGGTGCCGAACGCACCACACTCGGCGGGCTTGATCCTCCCCTTCAGCACCAGGCCACTTTGACACTCCGCGGGCTCGTTTACGCTGAGTTGAGACACGCCAAACTTCAGAGCGGCATCAAACGCACGATAGGGCTCCGCCAGGGCCAGCCCGCTGCCGGGTATCTCCCCCACGCCACGCCATTTGCGGTCCACCACCCGGAAAATTTCCCCCAGCATCTGCCGGGCCGGGAGGTTGCCCTCCCGCCGCACAGCGCGGCTGTACTGGTTTTCCACCTCCGCCCGGCCGGACTCCAGTTGCCGGATGCACATGAGGATGCCGTGCAGAATATCGAGCGGCTCGAACCCGGTGACCACGATCGGCACCCGCAGCCGCGCGGCGATGGGCAGATACTCCTCATAGCCCATGACCGCACACACATGGCCGGCCGCAAGAAAGGCCTGGACCTGGCATTCCGGATCGGAAAGCAGCCCCTCCATGGCGGGCGGCACAAGCACATGGGAGACAAGCAGGGAAAAGTTTTTCAAGCCGAGCCTCGCGGCCTGGCAGACCGCCATTGCGGTGGTCGGCGCGGTGGTTTCAAAACCGACGGCAAAGAACACCACCTCCCGGCCGGGATTTTGGGCGGCAATCCTGACTGCATCCAGCGGGGAATAGAGAACGCGGACATCCCCTCCCGAGGCCTTCACGGAGAGCAGATCCTTCTGGCTGCCCGGCACCCGCAGCATGTCACCAAAGGAGCAGAAAATCACCCCGGGGCGTGAGGCGATGTCCAGCGCCTGATCGATCAACTCCAGGGAGGTCACACAAACCGGGCAGCCCGGACCGTGAATCAGCCTCACCTGCGGGGGCAGGAGTTCGTCGATCCCGAATTTTACGATCGCATGCGTCTGGCCGCCACAAACCTCCATGATGGTCCATGGACGGGTGGTGATGCGCGCCAATTCCCTTCTGAACTGGTGGGCCATGGCGGGGTCCCGATACTCATCCACGAATTTCATGATCCGGCCGACTGTTCATTCCCCTGAGGTTCCAGTTCCCCCAGTTCACCGATCTGGCGCAGGTAATCAAAAACCTTCGCCGCCTCTGCTTCATCCACCCGGCTCAGCGCAAAGCCCGCGTGAACGATCACATAGTCACCCAGTTGCGCTTCAGGAACGTAGGCCAGACTCACTTCCCGCCCGATCCCCCCAAAGTCCACCCTGCCCATCCTGTACAATGGATCCTCACCGGTCACACTGGTGATCTTGCCTGGAACAGCCAAACACATATGGGGGCAGGTTACACGATCCCCCGCCTCACGCCAACGACTTGTCCGAGGGATATTCCACCGTCATTCGGCGGGATTCGCTGGTGCCAGTAGGGTCTAAAACCGGCCGCCTGCAAGCCCTGAACCGTCTGCCCAAGCAGCCGGATGTTCTGGAAACAGCCTCCGGAGAGCGCCACCGACCCATCCCAAGAGAGGGGCAGCGCTCTCATGCGCTGCGCCACGCCAACAATCATTCCGGCCAGGGTGGTGTGAAAGCGTGCCGCGATATCCCCCACGGCTGTCCCCGCCTCCACATCGCGCAAAATCTCCCCGATCATCGGTCCCCAATCCACCAACATGGGCCCGGCATCACCCGCACCTTCAATACTGAAGGAATAGGGCTCCGGGGCCACGGCCGGGGAGGTGATGAACTCCAGAATCATGGCGGCCTGACCCTCAAAGGCCATGACATCCCGCAGGCCCAGGAGTGCGGCAACGCCATCAAACAAACGCCCGGCGCTGGAGGTCACCGGTGAATTTAATCCCCCCTTCAGCATCGCAAGGAGGTTTTTCCGCTCCACGGACGTAAAGCGGTTCAGGCACGCGATGTCGGTTCTGGCATGGATCGCCTCCCCCAGCAATTCATACAGCAAGCCCAGCGCCGTTCGGCGTGGCTCCCGCACCGCCTTGTCCCCTCCCGCCAGCCTGAACTTCCTGAGGTGCGCCACCCTTCTGCAACCGGACTCGCTTACCAGAAAGAACTCACCTCCCCAGATGGTGCCATCCAGACCGTGGCCGGTTCCATCCCACGCAACCCCCAACACAGGGGGGCGGAGATCGTTTTCCGCCATGCAACCCAGCACATGCGCGACATGATGCTGCAGCTGCCTCAGCGCGGGCAACCGGGCGGGGCCAGGGTCGGATGTCAACCGGCTTGCATGCCGGGTGGAGGCATAATCAGGATGCAGATCGGCACAGATGATCGCCGGAGTTGCCCCGTAAAGGGTTTGAAGATCGCCGATGGCCGACTCGAAGGCGTGGTGGGCTGCTGAAGTCTCAAGATCGCCCATATGCTGGCTGATCCACACCTGGCTGCCCATGCCAAGCGCAACGGTGTTCTTCAGATGCCCCCCCACGGCAAGTACATCCGGCCCCCGGCCCAATTCCACCGGCAGGGAAATCGGCAGGGGCGCATAGCCTCGGGCCCGCCTCAGAATCATCTCCCGGCCCAGCGCAACCCTGACGATGGAGTCGTCCACATGCCGCTGGATGGGTCGGTTATGAACCAGGAAGCAGTCCGCAATCCCCTTGAGGCGCACCAGCGCCTCCAACTCATCGATGCAGATCGGCTCATCGCTCAGATTCCCGCTCGTCGCCACCACCGGCCGATCCAACTCCCGCAACAGCAGATGGTGCAGGGGGGTGCAGGGGAGCATCACCCCCAGCCACGGGTTTCCCGGTGCAAGCTCTTCCGGCAGCCGGTGCGCCGCCCCGTCTGTGCGCCGGGCCACGAGCACAATGGGTGCCTGGGGCGAATCCAGCAACTGCTCCTCCTCACCGGAGACCACACAACACCTCCGCACCCATTCCAGTGAGGGAAACATCACCGCAAACGGCTTTTCCTCGCGCTGCTTGCGCTTCCTCAGAACCTGAATCGCCTCCGGATTCTGCGCATCCACAACCAGTTGGAATCCACCCAACCCCTTGATGGCCACGACTCTTCCGGCAAAAATCTCCCCGGCTGCACCGATGATCGGATCCTCCCCTGAAGTGGATGAAAAGGCTTCCCCGCTCCCATTCCAGAGGCTCAACCGGGGGCCGCAAACCGGGCAGGCATTGGGCTGGGCATGAAAGCGGCGGTTTGCAGGATCGTGATACTCGGCTTCACACGCCGGGCACTGGATGAAAGAGTTCATCGTCGTGCTGGCCCGGTCATACGGCAACGCCCGGATGATGCTGAAGCGGGGACCGCAGTGGGTGCAATTGGTGAAAGGGTAGCGGTAACGCCGGTTATCAGGGTCCAGAACCTCCCGCAAGCATTCCGGGCAGGTGGCCAGGTCCGGCATGATGAAAGCCGTCTTTGCACCGGACGGGTCGCTGGGGCGGATCTCAAATCCCAAAAAGCCCACCGGATCCAGCCATACACTTTCGATGCTTTGAATGACACTGGATGGGGGTTTCTCAGCCACCAACCGGCGTTGAAACTCCTTCAGGACCGGCGCGCCACCTTCCACCTCAACAACCAGGCCCTGGGCGGAGTTGACCACCCACCCCTGCAATCCCAAGACAACGGCCAGCCGGTGTATAAAGGGCCGGAAGCCCACCCCTTGCACGGCTCCATGCAGAGTGGTCCTCAACCGGGCTGAATCAGTTTCGGCAGTCATGTGTTGCTGGACTGGAAACAGGAGCAGCAGGTCGCGGAACCTGTTTCCAGCGCGACCGAATCATACCCAGATGGCGACGGGGAGGCCAGAAAACCAGCTCCCCTGGGTGGATATGCAACGATGTGACGGGCTATGCCAGCGGTCAGGGGGCCTGAAACGCGTAGGTCTTGCGGTCCTCATCTGAGACGGCCCACATATGGAGTGGCCATGTGGACCCGCCATACTTGAGATACCGCACACTGCCATCGATAAAAGAGTAGTTGCTTCCACCCGAGCGACCTGCCCGGCGAAGTCCGGAATGACAGCCATGTTCGATCCTGTCGGCATCGTTTCCGCCCAGGCCCTCCGCCAGATCCATGAAAAAGTCGGTCGACACAGGAATCGCCTGCTCCTGAAGGTTCTTCTTTTCACCAAAAACGACCGTGTCCGAAGGTTTCTGAACAGCGGTTTCCTTGATGGAACCGCGCGGGCTGTTTCCGGCCATGTAAACACCGAATTCGGCCTGGCTCAGAGCACTCAGAAAGTAGTCGTTCCATCCGTTGATGAAGTAACTGCGGGCAGCCCTGTCCGCAGGCATCCTTGAGCCGGGCTGCGAGAGTGGAGTGCCACGGATCGTATCGGTCGGGCAGACAAGCAGGTTGGTGGTGCGGTAATATTCCAGCAGCAGGTGGGCCCACCGATAGTCGTTCGTGCGGGGTGGATAGAGGCTGTTATGATCATCCGCATACAGCTTGATGGCGATCTCAAGCTGTTTCAGATTGTTGACGCACTTGATCCGGTTTGCAGCCTCCTTGGCCTTGGAGAGGGCTGGCAGAAGCATGCTCGCCAGAATGGCGATGATGGCAATCACCACCAGCAGTTCAATCAATGTGAACGCCTTCAACCTCAGTCCGGACCGCAAATCCCGGCCTGCCGGACTCAATCTTTGTCTTGTTTCGAATATTTGTTTCTGCATAACGTCTGTCCAATAGCCATGACGCGGAAAAATTGGATGATGGTCGCTGTGGCCCTCCTGCTGGGAGGGCTTTCGCTCTACCTAAACAGAGACTACTTTTCCAAGGATACTATTCAAATTTATCACCGATCCCGCCCGGCACGGGCCGGATTCGGAAGGCGGCAACCTGCCGACTCCAACGTGAACCCCCTCACTCTGGGCTTCAACCGGGCTGTCCGCCTAAAGTCGCTCAAGGTCATTCCCGTTGCGGCCCTGGAGACCAACAAGTATGCCCACCCGGTGTGGCACCTTGTTTCCGAGTCCAATTCCATTCCGATCAAAGACTTTCTCTACGGCATGCGCATTCAGGGGATGCACCCGGCCATCGCCAACTCACGACCGGACCCGCTTGAGCCGGGTGTCAAATACCGCCTGCTGGTGGAGTCCAGCCAGTTCAAGGGCGAATACGACTTCGAGCCGGTTCCAAAAAACCCCTGATCTCCATTTTGCAGGGATTTATTTTTTCAGGCCGACTTCTGAAAACTTTATGGCGGCAGGTTTTCATGTCAAAACCGGCCTTTGTTCTGCCCATAAGACGGGTTGAAACAGCCGGAAGTTACAGGCCGACAATTGTTTTTGGCGAATCCCAGGCAAGGTGGCAGGCCACAAAATGACCCGGCCCGATCTGGCGCAACTCCGGCATCACCCCGTCGCATCGACCCTTCTCGGCAATCGGGCACCGGGTGTGAAAAGCGCAACCGGAAGGCGGGGAAGCCGGTGAGGGCACATCCCCCTCCAGAACGATCCGGTTTTCTGTGGTGCGGTTGATTTCAGGCACTGCGGAGATCAACGCCTGTGTATAGGGATGGCGCGGGGAACCCACCAGAACCCGGGAAGGGGCAACCTCCACGATTTTCCCCAGATACATGACCACCACCCGGCGGCTGATGTGCTCCACCACCGCCAGATCGTGGGCAATGAACAGGAGGCTTATGCCCAGTCGGTCCTGCAAATCCTGCAATAGATTGACAATCTGCGCCTGGACGGAAACATCCAGCGCGCTGACCGGTTCATCGCACACCAGCAACCGTGGCTCCAGCGCCAGCGCCCGGGCGATTCCTATCCTCTGCCGCTGGCCTCCGCTGAATTCATGCGGATACCGCTGCATGGCGCTTCCCGGATCCAGGCCGACCGATTCCAACAACGCTGCCACCCGCCGATCCCGGGCTCCGCGCTCCCGCTCAAGTCCGTGAATCACGAGCGGCTCCGCCACGATCCCGCCAATCGTCATCCTGGGATTCAGCGATCCATGCGGATCCTGAAAGATCATCTGAAACCGACGCCTCACATCCCTCAGGGCGGATCCCTGCAGACCGGTGATCTCCGCCCCATCCAGAAAGACATGCCCGGCCGTTGGTTCAACGAGGCGGGCGATGGCCCGGCCAAGGGTCGTCTTGCCGCAGCCACTCTCCCCCACCAGCCCGACGGTCTCCCCTGAATCGATCTCGAGATCGACCCCATCCACCGCCCGGATCCAGGACCGAACCGGGCTGAACAGGCCTGGTTGCACTGGAAAATGGACCTTCAACCCTTCCACCCGCAGCAGGCTCATGGAACCACCCCGCTTTCCTCCCCCGCCACATACCAGGACCGCACCCACCGCCCGGGTGCCACCTCGCGCAATTCGGGCGGCTGTGTGTCACACGGCGGACGGGCCTGCGGACATCTGGGATAAAACCGGCAGCCCGCCGAATATTGGCCCGGTTGTGGCACGGTGCCCGGGATGGCGGTCAGTCGCCGCGCCCCGACCTGAAGTCGCGGGACCGATTGGATCAGGGCCGCCGTGTAGGGATGCAGCGGATTGCGCAGCACCGCAGCCGTCGGCCCCAGCTCCACAATCTGGCCTGCATACATCACCGCCATATCGTCCGACATCCCATCGACAATCGCCAGATTGTGGGTGATCAGCAGAATCGCCATCCCTAGCTGCCGTTGCAGATCGCGGAGCAGGTCCAGGATCTGGGCCTGGATTGTCACATCCAGAGCGGTTGTGGGCTCATCCGCCAACAGAAGTCGGGGTTGGGCTGCCAGTGCCATCGCGATCATCACCCTCTGTTGCATGCCGCCTGAGAGCTGGAAGGGAAAATCCCGGGCCCGCAGTTCCGGGGCGGGAATGCCGCACAACTTGAGCAAACGGATGACCTCCTGCCCGGGATCGCACCCCGGACGGTGCAACAAAAGAGATTCCTCAATCTGACGCCCCACCCGCATCACCGGGTTCAGCGATGCCGCCGGTTCCTGAAAGACGTAACCCACCATCCCCCCGCGCACGGCGCACAACTCCCGCTGGTTCAGCGTGAACACATTGCGCCCATCCAGCCGGATCTCCCCCCCGGCATACACCGCCGGTGGAGTTTGCAGCAGCCGGGCTATCGAAAGCGCCGTGACACTCTTCCCGCTCCCGCTCTCTCCCACCAGACACAAGGTCCTCCCCGCCTCCAACCGCAAAGACACCCCGTCCACCACCCGAACCCTTCCGGTGTCGGATACAAAATCCACCGCCAAATTATCAATTTCCAGCAGCGCCACAATCGCAGGGCCTCAGCCCGCCCCAATCTAAAGGCCCGGCCCGGTGGCGTAAATGCCGATGATACAGGGGCAAGGGGTCAGGGTGAGTGACAACAGACCGGCACCATCGGAAGGACCCTCGACGAATATATGGGACGGGCCTACAGCCCTTGGGTGGTCCATGATGGCACAAAAACCTTGGGCGTTACCCAAGGCTGGTATCAGGCCGCGCCGTTGGCGCTCGGTTCGGGAAGGGCCAACGGCCCGGCACCATCCCAGCCTATGGCACCGCCATAGGAATTGTGCACCGGAATGGACTGAGGGCGGTAGGCTCCTCGTCCCTCGTTCCAGCATCAAGTCAGCCCATGGTTCTCCGACGCGCATAAAAGCAGAATAGACCGCACCCACTCAAAAACAAAGCACGGGCAGAAGGCTCGGGAATGAGAATTGGAGTGTTCGGAACCGTCTCGTAGGCGTATTCAAGCAAGCTCGGCCAGCCGAGACCAGGCGCGGGCGACGTGTCGAGGGGACCGAAGCGCACCCATCCATAATGCCAGTCGGTGGCACTCAGAAACCTAACCCCCATAAAGCTTCCATAACCCGGCATCCCGACCCCTTGCCCGGGAGGAGGTGACTCCGGAAAAGACGTGTAGCTCATCGAGAACACAAAACTTTCCAGCCCACTCGCCCCCCATTGCCCCATGACGGGTGCGAGCGACACGGCGTCTCCCGCCTGCAATGGCAGCACCCCCCAGTCCTTTAAGAGAACCTCTGTGGTCTGCGAGGGGTGAACTTTCAGGAACATGGTCCCTCCCGTTTCAAAGCCAAGGGCCGTCATCTCGAAGGACAACCCTGTTGCATCGTCCCCCCCGAAATGGATGTTCGCCCAACCGGCAACAGTCTCTGGTGGATAGCTTACGGTCTGGCGAATCACGTCCGCGCTCGCGGCGACAGTGGAGGCCAGAACCAGGGCAATGAGCCCTGAAGAGCCAATATTCTCGTGCTGATTTATGACTTTCATTTGGTATGGGTACTGGTGGTTACATGTTCAAGCATGCCTGCTGATTTTTAGCGCGGGGGGTTGGCCACGGCTTTGGGATCAAAGTACTTTTTCACGATCCAATCCGGCTGCCATTGGTCCGGCACACGGGCCTTACCCGCCAGATTCGGGGCGAGCGTGGGGGTGTCGCCGGTGGGCAGAGGAACGGTATCCCCGACCCGGGCCTGCCACTCACGCATGGTGGTGAGGAGGCGCTGGATGATGGCGGCGGACGAGAGGTTGTCGATGAGGCTGGCGGTTTCGTTGGGGTCGTGCCTCAAATCAAAGAGTTCCATGTGCTGGATTGCGGGATAGCAGATGAGTTTCCAGCGTTCATCCCGCACGGAGCGTTGCACATCGAGGAACGGGAGAAAGACCGTCTCGCGCACGCGGGCTTGCTGCCCCTCCCAGATGGGGCGCAGGCTGTGGCCCTCAAGTCCAGCTGGGGTGGGAATGCCAAGGGTGTCGCACAGGGTTGGAAAAAGATCGAGAAGGTAGGTGAAGGCGTGGGTGGACCGCCCTTTGGGAACGCCGGGGCCTGAAATGATGAGGGGCACCTTCATGCTGTGCTCATAGACACTCTGCTTGCCGAGAAGGCCGTGGCTGCCGATGGCCAGGCCGTTGTCCGCCGCGTAAATGATAAGCGTGTTTTCGAACTGTCCTGTTTCCCTCAGGGCAGCAATGATACGGCCCACCTGACCATCCAGATGTGTGATCATGCCATAGTATTCCGCGAGTTGATCACGGATGACGCCCTCCGTGCGGGGCCATGGGGCGAGGTTCTCATCACGCCCCCCGTTCATCATGCCATTGTCGTAAGACAATTGGGGCCGGAAATTTCGGGGCAGAGGTGGCGGTTGTCGGTAATAGGCCTCGCGAAACTCCGGAGGCGGCATCCGTGGATCATGCGGGGCGGTGAAGGCAACGTAGGCAAAGAACGGTTTTCCGCTGGAGCGCCCCTTCAGAAACTGGATTGCCGCATCGGCGAAGAGCACGCTGGAGAAGGCCTCTCCCGTCCTCTCCGGGGTCAGTTTCCCATCCGGGCCGAGGTCGCGGATGGGGACTTTTGAGTGGTCGGCCATGCCTCCGAACATGATCGAGCGCCCATGCTGGAATGCCCGGAGCCAGGAATCCTGACCGTTGTGCCATTTGCCGGTGGCGAACGTCTCGTAGCCCTGTTCACCCAGCACCTCAGGAAGGAGCCGGGTGTTTTTGAGGGAGGCGGTATCGACATGGAACCAGGTCTTCCCGCTCATCAACATGGCCCGGCTCGGCACGCAGACGGCGCCGCTGTTGCCGCCGAAGCAGTAATTTCCCCGGAAGCTGAAGCCACTGCGGACAAGTTTGTCTATGTTGGGGGTCCTGATGTGCGGATTGCCGTGGGCGGCGATCGTGTCGGCCCGTTGATCATCGGCGAACAGGAACAGGATGTTGGGTCGGGATGTGCCGGGCGCGGCGGCGGGACAGGAGAGCGCAACAAGCAGGAACAGCAGAGGCGTGGTGCAAAATCTCATGGTGTTGGTGAATGTAACTTCAGGCCGATTATCACCGTTCTGCGCGACGATCTGCCGGGGTTTCGGCTGTTATTTGAACGAGACATTGCATGTCCCGGCTCCTGAGGAGAGATCCACAACGCGGCTCTGGCCACCGACAGTGATGCGGTGCTTTCCGTAAAATGCCCGGACCCTGGCCTGGCCGCCGGCGTCCGAAGTCCCTTCCCAGCGGGTCCACCATTCGCGGAACAGGAGGTCCTGATAGGCGGCAGCGGCCGGAAGAGGGGTCCAATCCCGGCGGTAAAGGGAGGCTGCAGGGATCCAGTTGGCCCCCTCCCAGAAGCCCCACATCAGGATGCCCGTCACCATCGGGTGTGAGAAGCAGATGCGGTAGTAATCCACAATGGCGCGGGCCTTGGCCTTCTCCTCCTCATCGGTCAGCCGGAGTGAGGTGTCCTTGCAATATTTTGAACGCTGACCGGGCATGTTGAATTCCGTGACGCGGATGGGCAGCTTGAATTCGGAGAGTTTTTCCAGCGCGTTATGCAGGGACTTCGGATCGAAGGTCTCCCCGTGCAAATGCCCCTGGACGCCAATCCCGGCGATCGGCACCCCCTGGGCCAGAAGGGTGCGTATGTGGCGGAGGTAATCCTCAAGTTTTACCCCGGTCAGGATGTCGTAGTCGTTGAGATAGAGGACCGCCTTGGGATCGGCCTGATGTATCCAGCCTGCCATCTGCAGCGTGATGTTGGTGCCGAGACGCTGCTCGTAATAGTTGCCATGGATCATCTCGTTGTTGAGATCATATTCGGCAAAGCGCCCCTTGTAGCGGCCGCCCACATCCAGTCCCCGCTGTTTCAGGGTCTCCCGGAATTCATCGTCCGGCATGCTTTTGAGCCAGTCCTGCACACGGTTGGGAATGCCCCAATAAATATTGTGTCCACGCAACGGAAGCTCATGCTGGTCCGTCCAGGCCAGAATGGCATCCACGGTCCGGTAATTGATCTTTCCACGGTTCTGTTCCATGGAATGCCACTTGAGGGCGTTCTCCGTCACGGCGGAGTTGAAGTTCGTGAGGAACAGGCGCAGATACTGGTCGCGCTCGGCGGGGGAGAGTCCGCCATCGAAGGCCTGGTTCGCAAGGGCCGCCCCGAACCAGAATTCATGCCGCTGCTGTTCCACGATAATCTTTGCCCCCGGCCGGGCCTCGATCACCAGCAGGCCCTTGCGGTTGCGGTCGATAGCCGCATTGAGGTCCTGCGAGGAATCCTGGGCCGGGGATTGGGCCGGGATGAGAAGTGCCAGCAGTAACAGGCAGGCCTGCCGGATAATGTAATGGGGAGGACGGCGATGAATCATGGGGGAAGTGTTTAAAAAATCCCCGGGCAGCGCAACGATGAAATCCGGCTCGCGGATGCTCAGGCCTTGTTCTCGAGCATGGCCAAAGCGTGGCGGCGGGCGGCTTCGGTCTGTCCGCCCAGCATTCTGGCAAGCTCGGTTACACGCTCATCGGGCGTGAGCAGGGTGATCTCCGAGATCGTGCGGCCATCCCTCACCTGCTTGGTGGCGACAAAATGTGCGCTCGCCGGGGCTGCGACCTGGGGCAGATGTGTGATACACAAGACCTGCCGGTTCCGGGCGATCTGCCGCATCTTCTCCCCCACCGCCCGGGCGGTTTCTCCGCCCACGTTGGCATCCACCTCATCAAAAACGAGCACAGGAACCTGATCGACGGCGGCGAGAACGGTCTTGAGGGCGAGCATGACTCGCGCAAGTTCACCGGAGGAGGCGATGGCACGCAATGGGCGGGGTGGTTCGCCGGGGTTCGGGGCGAACTGAAATTCCGCCGTATCCAGACCGGAACTGGTAACCTGGGCGGTTCCAGAATCGAAGGCAACGCGATCGGGACAGAGGATGGAGACATCGAAACGGCTCTGTTTGAAGCCGAGATCTCCCAGCTCCCTGCAGACTGCTTTTGCAAGCTGCGGGATCAGTTTGCGGCGTTTGGTGGAGAGGGTCTGCCCGGCGCTCCATATTTCACCATCGATCTGCCTCAGCCGGGTGTTCAGCTTTGCCAGTTCGGCATCCCGCTGTTCCAGCATCTCCAGCTTTCTCGCCGCTTCCGCCCCAAACTCGATCACCTCCGTGAGTGAGCCGCCATATTTGCGTTTCAGGGCGTGGATGAGGTTGAGCCGGGACTCCAGCTGCTCAAGCTGTGCGGGGTCCAGATCCAGACCGTCCACATAATGGGAGAGGCTGCTGCGCAGGTCGTCCCAAAGGGCAACCGCCTGTGCGTGGGTGGTGACAAATTCCTCGGCAGTGGAATCGATCCGTCGCAACTCCTGCAGCACACGGCCCACGACCCCGGCCTGCGTCAGGACCGAGGCCTCGTTTTCGGCTGCGGCATCCAGGGCGGTCTGTGCCAGTTGCAGGAGCCGGGCACCGTTGCTGGCGCGGCGGTAGTCCGCCTCAACTGACTCCTCCTCATCCGGCTTCAGCTGGGCCTCGCGGATTTCCCGGGACTGGTGGCGCAGGAGGTCCATCTGCTGCTCATAGGTCTTTTCATCGACAATCAGCGCCGCCTTCTCCCGCTCAATCCCGGAGCGGAGGGCCAGCAGGGAGGCAAACTGCTCCCGTTCCGGTTCCAGCTTCCCGAAAGCGTCCAAAATGGCCAGCTGGCGGGCGGGGTGCAGGAGGGACTGGTGCTCGTGCGGCCCGTGTATATCGACCAGCCATTCCCCGAGTGTGCCCAGGGCGGAGAGGGTTGTGGGGGAGCCATTGATGAACTGGCGGTTTGAGCCGGCACTGGTGAAGACCCGCTTGATGAGCAACTGCTCCTCCTCGCACGGTTCCAGGCCGTTCTCCTCCAGAAAACTCTTGAGCGGCGACTTCGTTCCCCGCATATCGAAAACCGCCTCGACGGAGCAACCATCTGTTCCGGCCCGGATCAGCGAACGATCGGCACGCTCCCCCAGCACGAGGTTGAGCGCCCCGATCAGCATCGACTTTCCGGCACCCGTCTCCCCGGTAATAACGTTGCAGCCGGGTTGTAAATCCAGTGACAGATCGGCCACCAGCGCCAGATTCTTGATCCTCAGGCTCGTCAGCATGTTTGTTACCTCTGAATTTGGCGTGAACAGGGCCTCCCGGCAAAAGAAAAGTGGAGGGGGGAGGCCCTTCTGTAGAGGCGTTGACCGGTTTTCCACATCATCGAATGACGGCAAAAATAGGCTTGCCCTGATCCTGCAGCCTTCTCAACCATCATCCCGGAAGCAGCATGACGCCAGAAAACAACAAGCAAGACTGTCGCACAAATCACTGTCACGTCCACTATGGCACTCGTTGATCGCCTCATCAAGGTTGAGCACTGCTTCACGGCGGATCCTGGAACGGTCGACATGCAGAGTCTCCCCGCGCTGAAATATCCCGATGGGTTCATTTGGGTGGATCACGAAATCAGTCGCTGCAGTTGCAGGGCGCGAGCTTCGGCCGCGGTCCCGGAATTGGGGCTGGTCATTGTGGCCCATGAACCTGGTGCAAACCTTCAAATCAACCGTATTCAACCCATCACAAACCCGCGTGGCCCACTCAGGCCGGCAAACTGAACTCATGAAACTGACCCTCCTCCTGGCGGCCCTGCTATTGGCGGCTCTCAACGCCCAAAGCCAGAACTCCCGATATGTCACTGTGATGGCATTCAATGGCCCAACCAACATTGCCGTGCTCGCAGGCGAAACAGCGGAAATCGTCACCTGCCATCACGAAAGCATCAACGAGCCGTTCATCACTTTCTACAGGCCGGCCATCCTCAAGGATGGTTATACAATCCGGGGCGTCCCACCCGGGTATCCTCTCAGCACCGGCACGGTGGCGCGGGGCACTGTTGTGGCCGGGCCAGCACTCATCATTGATGACGGGGGTGGCACCATTCTCACCGTCAAAATCACCCCGGACACTTACAACGTGAACAAAACCATCATAGTGCCACCAGGCACCAATCAGGTGCTTATCAGCCTTGAATCGAGCACAAATCTCGTCAATTGGGCCGACTCCACCAATGGGGTCTATGGCAGCCCGGACTTCGCGCGTTTCTTTCGTATCCGCATGGGCAAGCCCAATTAACCACCGAGCGGCCGCGGTTGAATTTTCGGTGAAAAATGGCGGGTTGGGTTCTATTCTGTGCATTCTATGTTCGACATAGCCTGTTTGATCAAGCAGTTTGCTGGCACGATAGGATGGCGAAGATGTGGTTGTACAATGATGATCTCCAACAGGACCGCTTTGGGTGCCGTCCGTTCAAAGGGTTCAACGCCGACCCTACGGCCAAAGCCATTGTTGCATTATCCAGATGTCTGGTGCGCTCGAGCTATATGCGGAGAAGAATGGAGGAAGATATCCGGCGTCATCGAACTCCCGGACGGTAAATACCTGAATCGAATCGAAGGTTTCTGTACGACAAAGACACAAACAACGGATCTCGATTCATCTGGAAACATCACCTCCTCTGGCTGAATGCCACAGTCACTACCGGGAGTGCAACCACACGCTCCACGGTCCATATATTGCCAAATGGCTTGGAGGGGCTAAAAACACGATTCAACGAATCCGCCGGGCGTGAATGATGTGGTGGCCGGGCCCGATCTCGAGGGTTGTGTTTCCCTTCTTTGCACGGTTTGCCGCTGGAACCTTCGAGCCTCCGGGCCCGCTGCCGGTTCTGACGTAGTCTTCGGGCAGGACAATCGTGGCCCTGCTGCCAGAAGGCACGGTCACACCCAGTTCAAATTCGGGCCCCCGCCTGCGCCATTCGACCTCCACCCTGCCCCTTACCGTCCGGGTTCCGGCCCGCACCCAATTCAAGCCCTCCGCGAGGAAAGGCCGCACGGTGAAGTGTTCAAAGCCGGGATGTTCCGGATCCACCTCAATGCCCGCGAGCACCCGGTAAAACCAGCCGTCCACACTCCCCAGCATCACGTGGTTGTGGGAACCGTGCAGATCCCAAAACTCGCTGAGGGTGGTTTTGCCTCCCTCAAGGAGATGGGCCCATCCCGGGAAGCCGGTTTGGTTTACGAGTTTGTAAGCCGCATCGCTTCGCCCGTTGGCAGAGAGGGTATCCATCAGGTACTTGGCCCCCAGCACACCGACCGTGAAATGGCCCTCATGCCGGCCGATATCGGCCAGAATATTCCTGAGAAGTCCCTCCGCCGTCCCCGCTGGTGCAAGCCCCAGCAGCAGCGGGAAGGCATTCCCGAACTGGGTTCCCTGCTCGTAGTTTCCTTTGCCGGGATCAAACCAGGCCGCATTGAAGGCCTTTTTGATTTTGCCGGCCAGCGCCTCATACCGGGCCGCCTCGGCCTCCCTTCCCAGAACCTTTGCAGCCCGGGCCACAATCAGCGTGTCATAATAATAAAACGCGGTGACGACTGGGACCGGTTCCCCCTCTTTCCAACCCTTCACCGTGGTTCCCCAATCGCCGATCCAATATTTGGGAAGGATGTGCCCTTTGGCCTGGGTCCCGAGAAAATCCACAAACCGGCACATCGCATCAAAATGCTCCTCCAGAATTCTGCGGTCCCCCTGGTGGACGTAGAACTGCCAGAGCATGACCGGGTAGGCGCTGCTCCAGGTGGGATCTGGCTCATCAGACATGTAGGGGCGTGGGGAAAGGATGGAGATGTCGCCCGTTTCCCCGCTCTGGCTGGAGCGGACATCCGCCAGCCAGTTGCGGTAAAAATCGGCCATGTCAAAGTTGAACATCGCCTCCTCCATCGTGACCATGGCATCCCCAAACCAGCCCAGCCGCTCATCGCGCTGCGGGCAATCCATCGGGTAGCCCATCAGGTTTCCCCTCTGGGACCATACGGTGGCGCGGTGGATGCGGTTGATGAGGTCGTTGTCGCATTCAAAATCCCCCGTCAGGGCGCAGTCACTGTGGACCACACAGCCCAGAATGTTCTCCGTTTTCAGCAGTCCGGGAAATCCGGTGATCTCAACATATCGAAACCCGTGAAAAGTGAACCGGGGTTCCCAGGTTTCAACACCCCCGCCCCGCAGGGTGTAAATATCGGTGGCATCCGCATGCTCATTGCTGGTGACATCAATCATGCCATCCGGCTTGAGGTCCTCCGCATGGCGCAAGGTGATGCGGGTGCCACGGGGACCCGAAACCATCAGCCGGACCCAGCCTGCAAAATTCTGGCCAAAATCCACCACATGCCTGCCCGGTTGCGGCTCTGTAATCCGCGAGGGAATGAGATGTTCGATCACCCGGATCGGCGGTGTCCGGCGCGGCTCCAACAGGCCGCCGGGAGACTCCATCACCCGGGCTGCTGCCCAACCCGAATCATCAAACCCCGCATCATCCCAGCCGGGTTGATACAGCGTCGCATCGCAGGTCTCCCCGTCAAAGACGCAGGAGGAGGTCACCGGTCCGGGGGCGGTGCGCCATGAGGGATCTGAAAAAACCTCCTCCACCGAGCCATCGTCGTAATCCACTTCAAGCTGAGCGATGCCCCTCTTGGATCCGAACCAGGGCATCCGGTAGGGATCCCACCACTTCGGCGGCGGGTTGAACCATCCATTCCCCAGCATCATTCCCAGCACATTCGTTCCGGGCCGCAGGAGGTGGGTCAAATCGATCGTCTCATACAGGACGGTCTTGCGATAGTTCCCGTGAACCGGTGCCAGCACATGGTCCCCGACTTTTTGCCCGTTGCAATGAAACTCGAAATATCCAAGACCCGTCACCCGTGCCGTGGCGCGGCGCACCGGTTTGCTGATCTGGAAGGCCCTGCGGAGCAGCCGGCAACCCTGTTCATACGCAATGCGTTGGGTGAGATTGGTCAACTGACTGACATTGGTCAGCACGCCCGGGGCTGGCCGCGGTTCCTGCGCCGGGCCGTTGCCGATCCATCGGGCGTTTGTCGAAAATTCGAAATCCGCCGCCCTGGATTCTGCCGACCCCATGAGGAGGAGCAAAAGGAACAGGATCAAACCGGAAAGAGCGTCCTGCCCGGCTCCACTGCCCCGGTGCTGCTGAACCTGTGGGCGGAGGATCTGATTCATGCCACTATTGGTTGGTGGCTGTTTCCGGCGTTGGAGCGGGCGGGGTTGTTTCAGTGGACCCGCTGGTCATCCCGGCCAGTTTCCGCTCGAGATCCGCGACGCGGCGGATCAGGTCCGGCACTTGCTGGCCAGCGATGATCTGCCGTTTCATCTGCCGGTCGGGTTGCGCGGGGGATCCCATCCACTTCTCCCCATCCGGGATGTTGTGCATCACACCGGATTGGGCGGCAATGGAAACCCGGTTGCCAATCTTGAGATGCCCGGCAAGGCCCACCTGGCCTCCCAGAATGACATAATTCCCCAACCGTGTGCTGCCTGCCACCCCTGCCTGGGCGACAATCAGAGAGTGATCCCCCACACAGACGTTGTGCCCTATCTGGACGAGATTATCGATCTTCGTGCCTTTGCCGATCACCGTGGGCCCAAGGGCACCGCGATCAACCGTCACGTTCGCGCCAATCTCGACATCATCGCGGATGATGACATTGCCGATCTGCGGAACTTTCAGGTGGCTTCCCGCCTCAAACACATAACCAAAACCATCCGAGCCGAGGACCACCCCCGAATGGATCCGCACCCGGTTGCCCAATTCCGTGCCCGGATAAAGGACCGAGTTTGGAAACAGGCGGCCATCCTCCCCCACAACACAACCGGCGCCGACATGGTTGCCCCCCACCAGCACGGTGCGGGCACCGATGACAGACTTCTCACCTATCACACACCAGGGGCCGATGTGGGCGGTGGCATCCACCCGGGCGGTTGGGGCGACCACAGCCGAGGGGTGAATTCCCGGTGCAAAGACCGGCTCCGGGAAAAAGATGGGCAGGATCTTGGCAAACGCGATGCGCGAGTTGGGGACCTTGATGATCGTTTTGCGGGGGGACGTGAAGGTGCCATCCACAATAATCGCTGAGGCGTTGCTCTGCTCGGCGCGGGCAAAATAGTTCTCGTTCTCGGCAAAAGTAAGATCGCCCGGCTGGGCCCGGTCGGCAGGGGCGAAACCCTTGATGACAAGGTTGGGGTCGCCAATGACTTCCCCGCCCAATCGAACCGCAATTTCCTGTGTGGTGAATGACATAGATGGAATCAAGCCAGCAGCAGCCACTATACGGACCCCCTCCAGCCGAGTTCAACCCCAAGTTTTGCCTTTTTCTTGGATGAGCTTTGGTGTTGAATCACCTTTCGGCAGTTGCCAACCCTGCACAGAAGGGGTCGATCCACCGTGGTTCAAATGATGCCACGGCGGGGACGCACCGGATGCTGGCGGTCCGGCGGACGGAACGGTGTGCAACAAAACATGAGCGATTATGGCAGGACATAGTAAATGGGCCAAGGTCAAGCACTTCAAAGGTGCGATTGATGCCAAGCGGGGTAAGATTTTTTCCAAGCTGAGCAAGGAAATCACCATCGCCGCCAAGCTGGCGGGTGGCGATCCCAACATGAATCCGCGCCTGCGGATGGCGCTGCTCAAGAGCCGCGCCGCCAACATGCCCAATGACAACATCGACCGGGCCATCAAAAAGGGCACTGGCGGTGGCGAGACTGTCTCCTTTGAAGATCTCACCTACGAAATTTACGCACCCCACGGGGTGGCTGTCCTGCTGGAGATCAGCACCGACAACCGGAATCGCACCGCTTCCGAAATCCGCAGCCTGGTGACAAAGGCGGGTGGAAGCATCGCCACCCAGGGCTCCGTGACCCGCCTCTTCCAGCGGAAGGGGCAGATCATGGTTCCAAGGGAATCGGCTAACGAGGATCAGCTCATGGAGGTCGCTCTGGAAGCCGGGGCTGAGGATTTCAAGGCCGATTCGGATGGTTACGAGATCCTGACGGAACCTGCAAAATTCGAGTCGGTGCACAAGCAGATCGAAGCCAAAGGCATCAAGCCGTCCGGGGCCGAAGTCACTTCCCTGCCCATGGTCACGGTACCCCTGACAACCGAATCCGCCGCCTCCGTCGTGAGCAAACTGCTGGATGCGTTTGAAGACCATGAGGATGTGAAAGAAGTCCATTCCAACGCCGATTTCCCTGAATCATAGGACAGGGCTTGAGGAGGCAGCCTCCAGAAAGCCCGCCTTGGTTAACCCCGGAAAGACCTACGCCACGCATCCCCAACCCACCAATCCAGTCCCCCGCCTCTGCTGGCCCCAATCGGGTCCGGTTGGCGTGGTTCGGATGAGCGGTGAGGCCGGGCGGCAGGTGGAAACTCCAGCCGGGCCCGATTCCATGGCGCGATGAAGATCAAGCGCTTAACAGAGAACAACATTGTCGCCCGCTTCCTCGCCTGGCTGGCAGGGGCGGTCCATGGTCATCGCGCCCTTTTCTTCTGGCCCCAGCTGGTCCTCTGCGTCCTGTGCATCTATTACACGGCAAAGCGCCTTGAGTTCGACACCAGCCGGAACAACCTGGTGGGTTCAGACAAGAAGTATCACCAGAACTATCTCGAGTTCAAAAAAGAGTTTCCGACCCAGGATGATCTCGTCGTCGTTGTTGAGAGCGAGACTCCCGAGAAAAATCGCCAGTTTGTGGAGCGTCTGGGCACAAAGCTCGAGAGGGAGACCAACCTCTTCCACGATGTCTTTTACAAGGGCGACCTGAAAATGCTCGGATCCAAGGCACTCCTCTTTGTGCCGGATGCGGATCTCGAAACCCTGCAGAAGACGCTCAAGGATTACCGGCCGTTCATCGACAAGTTCAGCAGGGCCACCAATCTCAACTCTCTCTTTGAACTGCTCAACACCCAGTTCCGAACCGCCAAAAACGAGCAGAATGCAGAGAATGATTCGATGGTGAAGTCGGTCCCCGCCCTGGAACGGATCATCAATCAGGCCACAGCCTCCCTCGGGCGGACCGGCACTCCCCCCTCCCCCGGGATCACCGCCCTGTTCGATCCCGGCCCGGAGGCGGACCAGCAGGTTTACATCACCTTTGCCAAAGGCCGGATTTTTCTGGTGACCATGCAGGCTCCAAGGGAGGAGTTGAATGCCCAGTCCGTGGACCGTTTGCGCGAGCTGGTGGAGCAAACCAAGGCGGAGGTGCCGGGACTCAATGTGGGACTGACCGGTGAGCCGGTGCTGGAGTATGACGAAATGGCCCAATCCCAGAGCGACAGCACCCTCGCCAGCGTGGTCTGCCTGATCGTCTGCGCGTTGATTTTCATCTACGGCTTTCGCGAGACCGGCAGGCCGGTCAAAGCGACCTTCTGCCTCCTCGTCGGGCTGGGCTACACCATGGGCTTTTCAACCCTCGCCGTGGGCCACCTGAACATTCTCACGATCACCTTCGTGCCCATCCTCATGGGCCTGGCCATTGATTATGGGGTTCACATCATCTCCCGCTACGAGGAGGAGTTGCGCCACGGGAAAACCGAGTTGCAGGCGCTTCGCACCGCGATGGTTTACACCGGGCAGGGCATTCTCACCGGGGGCCTGACGACTGCCGGTGCCTTCCTGGCGATGAGTTTCACCGAGTTCAAAGGCATTCAGGAAATGGGCATCATCTGTGGCGGCGGGCTCATCGTCTGCCTGGTGCCAATGCTCACCCTCCTGCCAGTCCTGCTTTTGAGGGGCCGCCAGAATGTCATCGACCACGCCCAAAGCGACGCCCCGGATTCCCGGGCCAGGCTGGAGAATCTTTGGTTGTCCCGGCCGGTCACCGTTCTGGTTCTGACCCTTCTGTTGTGCCTCGTTGCCGGTTACTACGGCCGCCGGGTGAGCTTCGACTACAACCTTCTGAACATGCAGAGCGAGGGGCTCCCCGCAGTCCAGTTCGAGCGGAAGCTGATCAATTCGACCCCGAAATCGGTGCTCTTCGGGGCCGTGATCGCCACCAACCTTGAGCAGGCCATCAGCATGGAGCGGCAGCTGACCAATCTGGCTTCTGTGGCCAGTGTCGAATCCATCACCCGGTTCCTCGCTGATGACCAGTCCCGAAAGATAGGCACTGTCAAATCCCTCAAGATGGAGCTGGCCTCCCTCAAATTTCTGCCCGCCGATCCCGCACCGGTCAACATCCCCGCATTGAGCCTGACCCTTTACGGCCTCTCAGGTTACCTCGGCAATGCCGTGCAGATGGTTGAGAAGGAGGATGCCGTTTTGGCCAAAAGCCTCGCCAGCCTCCGCACGGCCGTTGCCGAGCTCCGGAAGGAAATGCTCAAAGGCAGCGAGTCTGAGCGCAAGGCCACCGCCGAAAAGCTCGCCCTCTATCAACAGGCCCTGTTTCGCGACATCCACGAGACGTTCGAGGCGTTCAAGAATCAGGATACCACGGGCCCCATGACCATCGCGGATCTGCCCGATCCCCTGCGTGACCGTTTCGTTGGGATCAACGGCAAATATCTGCTGATGGTTTATCCCAAAAACGACATCTGGAAGCGGGACGTGCAGAGGGAGTTCATCCGGGAGGTGCGTCAGGTCTATGACAAAGTCACGGGAACTCCGGTCCAGCTATATTACTACACCGAGCTCCTCAAGAGCAGCTACGAGGAGGCCGCCCGGTATTCCCTAGCCGCGATCATCCTTCTGGTGCTGCTCCATTTCCGAAGCATCACCTGTGTGATTCTCTCCCTCGTGCCGGTGGGAATCGGTTCGCTCTGGCTTCTGGGTCTGATGGGCTACACCGGTGTGCAGCTGAATCCCGCCAATATCATGACCCTCCCGCTGGTGATTGGCATCGGCGTCACAAACGGCATCCACATCCTGAACCGGTTCGCCGAGGAGCAGAATCCGGGCATTCTGGCCCGCAGTACCGGCAAGGCGGTGCTTGTCTCCGGTCTTACCTCCATCGCAGGCTTCGGCAGCCTCATGCTGGGGCAGCATCGTGGCATTCAAAGCCTCGGTCAGGTGATGTCGATCGGTCTGGCGGCCTGTATGATATCTGGATTGACCTTTCTTCCGGCTTTGCTGAATCTCCTTTCCAGATGGGGTGCGGACAAAAAGCAGCCGGGCACACTCGCTGAGCGGAAGGCATCAGGTCAGGAGGATACGAAGTGAAACCAATGAATCGTGATCTTCCTCTGAACCGGATGGTTGTCATATCCCCACGATAGGTTGGTTTTTTAAACATTTTTGAAGATAGTTATCGATACAGAAAAGACATTCGCCCTTCCAAGGAAATCGTCGCGGCTGGGTCTCATCCCGCTGCTGGCTGTGTCCCTCGTTTCACTGCTCCATTCCGGCGCAGAAGACTGGCAACCGTTCGGCTTTGGCTGGCACCGCTTCGGCCTGACCCTGGCGGAGGGAACCCGCACGGAAGCTGCAGGGCCGTTTTATTATAACGAAAAGGAAGGCGGCAAGGAGACTTGGGCTTTGCCTCCCCTGTTCTCCAGCATGCGAGATCCGGAGCTGGAAACCCTGGAACAGGATTTCGCCTACCCGCTCCTCACCTACGATCGCTACGGCGGGCAATACCGGTGGCAATTCTTCCAGTTGCTCAGCTTCGCGGGAGGGGCCAGCCAGACGGAGACGAACCGGGATCGGTTCACGATCTTCCCCTTCTATTTTCAGCAACGGTCCTCCGACACCAACGAAAACTACACGGCGGTCCTGCCCTTCTACGGGCATCTCAAGCACCGGTTGATGCGGGATGAGGTCTCCTTCGTGATGCTTCCGTTCTACGTTCAGTCCCGCAAGAAGGATGTCGTGACGGACAACTATTTCTACCCCTTCTACCACACCCGCCACGGGGATGGATTGAACGGATGGCAGATCTGGCCCTTTTACGGCACCGAGCACAAGGATGTGACCATCCGGACGAATATCTGGAACGAGCCGGAGAAGATCGCCGGGCACGACCGGATGTTTGTCTTGTGGCCGTTCTTCCACGATTCCCATGCGGATATCGGGATGGAAAATCCGGAGTGGCAGCAGGCCCTTCTGCCGGTTTACAGCCTGGTCAGATCGCCGAAGCGGGATGTCACAACCGTGGCATGGCCCTTTTTCTCCCGGGTCGATGATCGTGAGAAGAAATATCGGGAGTGGCAGCTTCCCTATCCCTTTGTGGTCTTTGCGCATGGCGAAGGCAAAACCACCCGCCGCGTCTGGCCTTTCTTCAGCCAGGCCCACAGCGCAATCCTGGAAAGCGATTTCTATCTGTGGCCCCTTTACAAATACAACCGCGCAAACACCGAATCCCTGGAACGGGAACGGACACGGATCATGTTCTTCCTGTATTCTGACACCATCGAGCGGAACAAGGAGACCAAGAAATTCCGTCAACGCACCGATGTATGGCCGCTGTTTGCACACCGCAGGGATTATGACGGGAATACCCGCCTGCAAGTCTTGGCCCTTTTGGAACCGCTCCTTCCGGGAGCCCACAAGGTCGAGAGGGATTATTCCCCCGTCTGGTCCCTGTGGCGTTCCGAGCAGAACCCCCGGACCGGCGCCACCAGCCAGTCGCTCCTTTGGAATCTCTACCGCAGGGAGACCTCTTCTGGGCGGACCCGCATATCGGCCTTTTTCGGCCTTTACCGCTATCAGAAAACGGAGTCAGGGAAGGAGATCCGGCTGTTCTCGATCCCCCTGTCACACGGGGCCGGGTCTCAGAAATAGTCGGGCTCGTTGCCCGGCTTCCATTTGATGTTGCAGCCGATGCTCGGGATCTGCGGCTCGGGTATGGGTGTCCCACCCAGCACCGCATCAATCGCGGCCCGCAGGTCACGCCCGGTTGGCTTCACTCCGTTTCCGGGGCGGCTCCCATCAAACTGCCCCCGGTAGGCCAGCCGCAGCCCCTCTCCAAAAAGGTAGATGTCCGGCGTGCAGGCCGCCCGGTAAACTTTGGCCACTTCCTGGGTTTCATCATACAGATACGGAAACGTGTAGCCCGCCTCCCGCGCATCCTCTGCCATCTTCCCGGGGGAATCGGCTGGATACCTGATGGCATCGTTCGAGCTGATGGCGACGAGGGCAACGCCCCGGGATGCATAATCGTTTCCCACCTGAACGACCGCATCGCGAATGAGTTTTACATAGGGGCAGTGGTTGCAGATGAACAGCACCGCAAGAGCCCGGCTGTCCCGGAAATCATCCAGGGTAAACCATTTGCCATGGGGATCGGGCAGGCGAAAGTCCGGGGCCGGTGTGCCCAGCGGCAGCATTGTTGAATGAGTGGCGACCATGTGGAATCCTGCCCCATTTTAAAAAAAATGCAAAGTTCGCGATTCAAATTCTCAGAAAGGCATCGGAGCAATTGCATTCGGTCACGGGTAACACTAGATTTTGTAAAGCCGTGAACGAACCGGAATCTAAATATCTCGAGAACCCGTCCCACCTCTCGCGCTACACCCACGAACGGTTGCTGGCACAGCGGGAGTCCGACGAGCGGTTTGAGCAGGATCTGCCTCCGGACTGGCTCAAACTCCTTCAGGAGGAGCTGCCCAAGCTGGTTCCCTTCCTTCAAAAAAAGTGCGGCGTTCAATTCCAGGGGCGCATCCTCGAAATCGGATCCGGCTCCGCATGGTTCAGTGCCGAACTTTCCAAGCTCCCGCGCGTGGTGGAGATCATGGCAACCGATTTCTCCCCCCGCGTTCTCAAGGAACATGCCCCGAAGGTCTTTGCCATTCTGAAGGCCAAGACTGCAAAGATCACCCGCATGCCGGCCGATTTCCACCAGTTGACCTTCCATGACAACCACTTCGACTTTGTCGTCTGCTCAGGGGTGCTGCACGACGCGACGAACATTGTCCAGGTCCTGCGGGAGGCCAAGCGGGTGCTCAAGCCCGGGGGCAGCATCGTTGCGATTCGCGAGCCGGTCTGGCCTCTGGTGAAGATCAAATCCCGCACCAAAGCCCTCGAACAACTTCTCAGCAAGGGGATCAACGAGCGGTTTTACACGCTTTCCGACTACCAGGAATTCTTCCGCCAGGCTTCGATTCCGATGGTCTCCCACAGGGTCAACACCTCCACCGGCTTCAGGTATTACGTCGATAAGATGGTCAACGGCCTGACCCATGCCCGCTACGCCTTCGTGGCCGCCAAAAAGAGTCCGACCCGCGCTCCCCGCCCCAAAGCTTCGACTGCGACACCCCAAAGCAGAGGTTGATCCGCCGGGCGGCTTTGCGGCAGTCCACTTCCCGCGTTGGGCCGATTGCAACCATCGGTCGGTTTTCAACGGTGTAACCGTGCCGCACCGGGGTGCGTCCATGCTCAGGTGGGTTCACTGCGCATCGCTTCGAGTGTCCCGCGGGCAACAAGCCGGGATCCTCAATGCTCGAGTTCGTACTGCCCCTTCATCCTGATGCTTACAGTCAGATCATTGGTGGTGATGTTCTTAAAATACCAGCCATGCCGGCCTTCGTAGGGCACCAGGACATTGCCAATCATGTTGTTCACATTGGCGATGGCGTAGCTCTCGTAGTAAATATGCTTGGGCGGGTTGGCTTGTTTCACATCACCGTGAAAATCGGAATAGACAATCCCATGATCCGTGGCCCATTCATATTTCAACCTGCCGTGCTTGAGCATTTTGACCTTGTACTCCAGACCCTTGCCCGCCCGCAGGCTCACCTGAACAGAATCTTCGCGCTCCGCATATTGCTTTTCAGGCGCAGGATGATTTGCCTCCTCGGGCCGGACGACTTCCGGCTCGGATCCACCGTCTTCAATCTTGAGCAGTTTTACGGCAGGCAGAGCCACTCCCGGCACAGTTGCAGTGGTTGGCTTGGCGGCGGGTTGATACAGCTTGCTGAATCCGATGCTCTTGCCGATCCCGGTGGGGTCGATCCCGTATTCGGCGGGCAAAACAGCAACCACCAGCAGGAGCCCTCCAAGGGTCAGGGCGGCGAGGGTGGCGATAACAATTGTTTTGGTCGGCAAAACGGGGTGGTTGATCTCGGACATATTTATTTGAGGAAATAACCTGCGAGTTGAAAACCAAACAACCCGAATCCTGCGGCCATCAGCAGGGTGTTGGTCAGGGTCGAAAACCGGAGGAAGCTGTTGGTGTGGCGCCAATAGCCAAAGGCGAGCAGGACGAACGTCAGGGCAATGAACTGGCCGATTTCAACGCCAAGGTTGAAGCCGATCAAGTTGGCAAAAAGCCCGGTGCGACCGAATTGAAACTCCTGCAACTTCGTTGCGAGGCCGAAGCCGTGGAACAGGCCAAAGATCAATACCGCGGCCTTCGTGTTCGGTTGATGCCCAAACAGTCTTTTGAACCCTCCCAGGTTATCAAACCCTTTATAAACAATGGACAAGGCAATGATGGCATCGATCAAATTGGGGTTGAACCCGATGTTCCACCACACCCCCAACAGGAGAGTGGTGCTATGGCCAAGGGTGAAAAAGCTCACGTAGATCAACACCTCTTTGGGCCGGTAGAGAAAAAAGATAACCCCCACCAGAAACAACAGATGGTCATAACCGGTGATCATGTGTTTTGCCCCGATATAGAGGAAGGGAACGAACGCGACACCGTCGTTTCCAAGCAGAAAATTCTTCGTGGCGCCATCGACCCCATGGGCAAAGGCAGGGCTTCCGGAGGCGGAGAAGACCAAAATGAGCGCGAGCAACCAAAGCCTTTGCCACGACATGAGGTGTCTCAATGGAGCAAATGACTCCCGCCCGGGAAGAGGCGGCCTCCCAGACATCCGCACCGGCCTGCTGGAGCAAGGGTGCAGCGGGAATTGGCGTTGCCAAGCGTTCAGCATGATGTTCACTCTGCCAGACTGAACAGCCCGTCGCAAGGCTCCCCCGCGCACCATGTGTATCCCCTGGGGCAAATCGGTGAAGTCCCACCGACCAACGCATGTCCCCTGCCCAACGTCAACGACGTTGTGCCATACAGCCCGGGGTTGTGCGGGTTCGCCGCACTTTCCATGAACTGGATAGTCTTCAGGGTGGTGAATTCATGTTGGTCATAGTGTTTGGGGGCAAGTTAAGCGGGTGATGCTTCGAGTTTCAATGGGATAGGAACGATGCTGCGGCCAAGTTGCCTGGCCAGACGGCTGAGGGCACGGTGCTTGGTGGCCAGGACCTGATCCCCGGGTCCTGGCCACATCGGGCTCCCTACCCCGCAAGGGGTTGTGCCGGTCATGCCCGCCGGGGGGTGCGGGAAACAAGGGCGGAATGGGATGGGGTTCACGGGTGCCGAAGAGGAGGCCGCCAGGAATGTATTTCCAATATCCACGCCATACACACCACACATGCCACCCATTCGAACCATCGGCACAACCCCGTTGGGGTTGTTTATGTCTTTGGCCTTTACCCAGGGTAGCGCCTCGGCGGCGCAACCCCGGGCTTCATGGCAGAATCCCGTTGGGATTCCCGGAGGGGGATGGGGCAAGGCACGACCTTGGGGATTCCCGGAGGGAAAACG
>CAIWMU010000142.1 GCA_903913865.1 uncultured Verrucomicrobia subdivision 3 bacterium | reverse complement strand
GGGCCTCATCCCTAAGGCCAGGACATTATTCCGACTTCATGTCCGCCACCCCTCCCGACCAGATGTCCGAAAAATACCAACTCAACCCAGCAGCCGCCATCTTCTCCTCTGTTTACTGAACAAACCAGGGCCAAACTCCAGTGGCTGTCTAATCAGACAGCCCGGCTCACACAAGGGGAACTCCGGCCACAAACCGGACTCCCCTTTTTTTAGCTCGGAGGGGGGGCAATACCCGTAGTTCTCTGCGACCTTGTCCCAGTCGAAGGGTTCGAGGCCGTCTGAGGAGGGCTTTCTGGAAACCGGTCCCGGCCTGGGGTTGTGGCCTTTCAAGAGGATCCCCCAGCATTGATCTCACTTGCCCGGACGTACGGGGACGTCCCTGTTAAGATTTATCTAAGCGGCTTCTGTAAAGTGTGGGCATGCGAACGAAATCGACACGGAACAGCGCGGTAGAGAACTGGAAAGTGCCAGCCTCCACCAGAGAGTCAGGCGAATCTGGCGGCAAGGATGGGGCCAGGATTCTGACCGGGATTCTGGAGAAGAGCGGCTTCAGCGTCATGGGGCGGCAGACTCTCGCAGGACGTTCCGGCAACTACTCGCCCGTTCCCGTTGAACTGCACCCCGAGATCCGGGACCTCCTGGAAAACCAGCATCCCCAGGGACTCTATTCCCACCAGTCAAAGGCGATACAGAGTGTGCTGGATGGGAGTGATGTCTGTCTCTCGACATCCACGGCATCAGGGAAAAGCCTGGCATTCATGGCTGTTTCAGCCCACTGCCTGCTCTCCGACAATCACGCCCGCATCCTGGTGATCTATCCATCCAAGGCCCTGATCCAGGATCAGGCAGCCAAGTGGCAGAAGATTCTTGAACCCATGTCGATGAATGCGGGCATCATCGACGGCAGCATCCCACAGTGCAAGCGCAAGGAAATCATGTCACGTCGCCGGGTCATTCTCATGACTCCCGACGTTCTCCACGCCTGGTTGATGAGCCATCTGGATGACAAAGTCATCGCCGCATTCAGGACTAATCTCAAACTGCTCGTGCTGGATGAGACCCATGCCTATGACGGTAGCTTTGGAACCAACATGGCATTCCTCCTCCGCCGGTTTCGGGCGGTAACGGCACCTCATCGATTGATCTGCAGTACCGCCACAGTGGGTGAGGCGGGCGAATTCATTCGTGAGTTGACGGGGCGGGAAGCCATCATAATTGGCCAGGAAATGGACGGCGCACGAGCGGCAGAAAAGGAGATTCTGATGGCCCGCAAGCCTGAGGGTGACGCGTTCGAAGCAACCGCAAAAGTGTTGCGACTGCTGGCCCAGCAGTTCACGGGACGGTTTATAGCGTTCGCCGACTCGAGAAAAGCTGTGGAGATGATGACTGTGGCATCGATGCGACAGGATGGACAACAGCAGGATCTCGAGGCTGAGGAGGCGCCACACATTTCATTGAGCAACAACATTGGGATTCTCCCATTCCGGGCCGGGTATGAATCGGTCGACAGGGAGGAAATTCAGAAGGCGCTGGCCAATGGAGGCTTGCGCGGGGTTGTCGCAACCAGTGCTCTTGAGGTGGGTTTGGACATCGGGGATATCGACCTTGTTCTACTGCTGGACACTCCTTCCAGCATGAAGTCGTTCTGGCAACGAATCGGCAGGGCAGGGCGCTCCCATAAGGGCTTTGCCGTCATTTTGGACACCCGGGGGTTCATTGAGGCGGGGGATGCCGGACTCGAAAAGTATCTTGCCCGCCCCATAGAGCCGAACCGGTTATACCTGTTGAACCGGTATGCCCAATACACGAACGCTCTCTGTGCTGCCGCCGAAGTCTCTCAATTGTCCGGAGATTGCGATCAAAGCCACTTTGAGTCCCTTCCCGAGTCGTTTCGCAATCTGCTTGAAAACGAGTTGAACCCGATAACGGACATCCCGGCGGACCTGTATCCGTTCAAGCAGGCCGCCCAAAGCGGACCACATTATGAGTTCCCTCTCCGCAACAGCATGGAGAAGCAATTCGAGCTCGTGATCAGGGATGGGATAAAGATTGGCAGCGTATCCTTCTCCAATGTGTTGCGCGAGGCCTACCCCGGTGCCGTCTATTACCACATGGCCCGGCCTTATCGGGTTCAGTGGGTCAACCAACGGGAGCGCAAGATCACCCTCCACGACGAGCGCGCCTATTCCACCAAACCGATCTGCAACACCATGGTCTTCCCGCAACTGGGGCAGGGAGCCCTCCATCTGCAGAAGTTTACCACTGGTTTCGTCGTGGAGGCCGAAATGCAGGTCAGTGAGCGTACGACAGGGTTCAAGGAGAAGCGTGGCCCCTCAGAAATTACCAACACCTACGAAACGGGCAGTCCCTACAGTCAGCAACCTCTTCTCCGCTTCATCCGGACCACAGGGGTTTGCTGGTCATTCTCACAGGCTCAACTGGTCACGGATGCCATCGGGGATAGCATCATGGAGGCCTTCTGCGGGGAATATGGAATTCAGGCCCGGGACCTGGGCCTTGGGCGATTCAAAGCCCGCAACGGCCCTGAGGATACAAAGCCTGTGTCGGGTGTTTGCATCTTCGACAATTCCAATGGGAGCCTTCGACTGACTGAACGCCTGGGTGCGAACTTCAAGGCGGTGGTCACCACGGCCCAACGGATCGAGGAGGCGCGGGGCAACACCGCTCTTGCCGAAGCTCTCACTCTCCTCCTGAGCAAATTGCGCCCCGCCAAAGCCTCCTTCCCGACCGTGGTCTCTCCACCTTCGGTGCAGGATGCCGGAATACCGGAAGGATGGGTGCGCGTCATCGCACCAGCATCGAAGGCGATGATCGTCACCGATTCTGCGGGTGCCGAGGAGGTCACGATCCTTGGACACTTCTACACACCCGCAGGCTTGCAGTACCATGTCTCTGATCCCATCCCCACGGTGCGGAGACTTATCCCGGCAGATCGCCTGCAACTGATTCACGGGGTGACAGTCTCCCAGCTCTACAATCTCATGACAGGCGAGTTGAAGGAGGCCGCATGAGCCCTACCATCACAAAGCGTCACTCCATGACAATAAACCTCGTCCAAACCCGAAAGCTGTTCCTCCATCGCATTTCACCCGACGCCCGTGTCAGCTTTCCTGATGGGTGCACAGGGTTCGGACTCCATGGGGTGGGAGCCGGTCACTTTCCGCTGGTTGGTAGGATTACCTCTTGCTTTTCGAACTGGCTAGTGAAAAATATCGAAATGGCACGCGCGATACGCAACAGATCCGTGGTGATTGAAAAGTATCCAGGCGTCCATTTTTACAGCAAAATGCCGCATTGGTTTCAGACCATGCAGGGCCACATCCCGACGTCGGCGTACGTCCCCTTCCAGGCACTCCTCCCGATTCTCATCCATACTTTCGGGGTGATCAAAAAACTTTTGAACGGATACTCAAATCCCCTTTACACACGACCACGTTGTTGCGAAGGTCGCACAGTGACTCCTGCATGAACGACACAATCAGGCTATCATGAAAATGAATTGGAAACACAAGCTGCTCGCTCTTCTTCACGATCCCCCGGCTAAAGCTCTGGACATCCAGGGTCACGTGGAGATGGCCCAAACACTCCTGCGACAGGCCGGATTCTCGGATGAGGAGACCGAAACGCTCAGCAAGCAGTCCGACTGGGCCGCGAGCGCGGCGGACAGGCTACCATTCCCCAGTTCCCAAGCCTCCGGCCTGAAATGTGCCTTCGATGGGGTGGCAAACCGCTTTCACCATCCACTTGGGGGAATCAATCAGGGGGATCCGCTGGAGTTTCATATCGGAACTCCGTTCGCGACCGCTGATCTGGCCAGCACCGTTGCCCAGGAAATCCAGCCTGTTGTCGGACAATTCGGCGACCTCCCTGATGATCTGGGGGATCCCTGCGGCAAGCGATGGCAGGCGCGGTTTTTTGCCCACTGGCGGCTCTGGCAGAAGCATGCCGTGGAAAAGGATGCCCGGTTCGCTTTCCTCCCGGCTGACACTCGCATACCGGACCATACCATCTGGTCCCATGTCCAGATCGTTTCCGCGCTCGCTGGTTGCGGGGATTTTGAAGATCCAAAAGCACAACCGAAGCCGGCCTTCCTGAAGCTGCAAATTGGTCCGGTACAGGAGTTTATCGCCGCCGCCCGCAGTGTTCGCGATCTTTGGAGCGGCAGCTACATCCTTTCATGGCTCATGGCTGCCGGGATGAAAGCTCTGTCAGCAAGAGTAGGCCCGGATGCTGTCATCTTCCCGAGCCTGAAAGGGCAGCCGCTTTTTGATCTCCACTGGAGGAAGGATCTCTGGAGCAAGACCAGCATCGGGGGCAAAACAATTTGGGAATCTCTGGGGCTGGAGGATCGGGACATGCTGACGCCAAACCTTCCGAACGTCCTTCTGGCCATTGTCCCTGCAGACAGGGTCAGGTGCCTTGGCAAGCGGATCGAGGTTGCGATCCGGAACGAATGGAGGCGCATCGCTGAATCTGTCTGGGCCGATTGCCAACAATCCGGACTTACCGCCGACGAACCCGGCATCACCGAGGCAGCCCGTAAAGCCCGGTTCGATCAACAGATCAGCCGCTTCCTGACGATCTCCTGGCAGGCAACGCCTTGGCCAGATTCGCTTGAGGGCGCCCTCAAGCTGGCTGAGTCCTTCGCATCCCTCGGCATTGCCTCCCCTTCCGGGGAGAAGCTTGAAATGCCGATCGTCACAGCCAAACAGCGCGTCAAGAGGGTGATCGACATGGCGACCAAGGAGATGGAGGTAAAGGACCGCGATGCTCGCTACTATGTCGGGGGTAGGGAAGGTCCGAAGACTCAGCTCAACAATCTGGGGCTGGGTTGGTCGATCGTTCTGGCTCTGAACGGCTGGGAATTGGACGCCGTTCGTCAGACCCGGAACTTTTCCGCCACCGCTTCCGGGGGATGGAATGTGGGTGCCTTCAACTCCAAGGATGCCCTCACAGGCCGGGATGAAGCCGTCGCGGGTGGGAGTGAATGGATGGCAAGGGCTCAGGGTGAACGTTGGAAATCCCTCTTCAAGAGGGAGGATTGGATCAGCGCTCCCACATTGGTGAAGCGTGTCTGGCATCTGGCCTACTTGCAGAACGTCTGGGGCCTGAAGACTGGGTCCGGACCCTTTCCCATGCCAAATACGCGCGGCGTGGCAGCCCACCAGCCGGAGGAGGATTGTGAGGGGGATGAAACTGCGGAGGAAACACCTTCCTCCGAGAAGTATTTTGCCGTTCTTGCCCTGGATGGGGATGAGATCGGCAAATGGATCAGTGGGGAAAAGTCTCCCATCTATTCCAGCCAGTTGGCGGATTACCGGGAAGGGACACCTCCTGAGAGAAAAGGATCGAAGGTCTATTTCGAAAACTCCAACTTTGGGGATTTTCTCAATGCCCGGCGCCCGCTTTCCCCCGGCTATCACATCCAATTCAGCGAGGCCCTCAGCAACTTTGCCCTTCATTGTGCTCGTCCAATAGTCGAGTGCTTCGATGGGCGCCTGATTTATGCGGGTGGTGATGATGTCCTCGCCCTTCTTCCGGCGGATACCGCCCTGGATTGTGCCAAAGCCCTGCGCGCCGCATTCAGGGGATCCAAGGAGGTCGGTTCACTCATCACCAAGGCTGCAAGAGAGATGAACCTAAGGCATGAAGAGGCGCGTCGACAGAACCCCCGGCGTTCCCATTCGCCTTATTACCAAAAACTTGCCGCAGAAGGTCAGTTGTTTGAATGCCCGACGGAGGGATTTCTGTGCCGGTGTGACATGCCGGATCAATCGGGCAATCCTGTTCCCTTCCTGGTACCCGGGCCTGCTGCGGATTGTTCCGTCGGGATCGCCATAGCCCACTTCAAGGCTCCCCTGCAGGATGTTGTCAGGGCGGCGCAAGCAGCGGAAAAGCGTGCCAAAGGTGGTCTCGGTCGCAGTGCTGTGGCCGTCACCCTCTTCAAACGTTCCGGAGAGTGCATTGAGTGGGGTTGCAAATGGGCCAGCGGTGGGTTGGAGCTTTATGCGGATATCGCCCAAGCCCTCAATTCTGGAGCGGTAAGCTCGAAGTTCCCCCACCGCGTTGTGGAACTTTTGGAGCCATACATTGCCCAAAAGACGGGGTTGCAGTGGGACGCGATCAAAAAACTGGAGCCCGAAGCGGCCGAGAGTGCGGCCAGGGAGCTGGATGTCCAGGCTTTCGAGAAACAGGTTGATAAAATCATCCAGCGCGAATTCTCCATTGTTTGCAGCCGCCAGCAGGGGCCAAACCGCTCACCCGAACTCACCCAAAAATTGCAAACCAGCCTGGCCGACTACCTCAGCGATCTCAAGGAGCAGGAAAGCACCAAGACCAAGCTGCCAAAGGTGGCCGTATCCACTCCCATGCTTCAGGGAGTGATCGGCCTCTGCCAGACGGTTGCGTTCGCCAACCGTACAGCCGCTGAAACCACAACCCAATCCTGACACGCTGAAAAGCAAACCCAGCCATGAGTAAACAAAACACGATTCTGCTCCAACCCAACGACGTTCTTTTCTTTAGGGATGGACGTCCCATGGAAGGCGCCCTCGCAGGCCACGGCGCCGCATGGCCCCTTCCCAATATCATCAATGCGGCTTTCCATGCCGCGCTGCACCGGGCATCCATTCCTGCAGCCCATGGTCATAGGACCGTCAGGCGCGGTGAAACCCTTGAGATCCGTGAACAGTTCTTCGGCAGTCTGGTCACCGCAGGGCCGTTCCCGGTCCGAACATCGGCCGATGGGAACTCCTGCGTCTGGTTGATGCCCCGACCCCGTGATCTCGAATCAGACACATTGGTGCCATCCCTCTCGCCTGCCTGTGGCCAATGGCTACAAGGCAGCCTTCCGAAGCCCCTGACTCGAGCGGTGGCATCCCTTCGTCCGCCTTCCAAGGATTCGGGTGCCAAAGCGTGGATCTCCGTGGCGGATTACGAAGCGTATCTGAACGAAGAACCTGAGAGAGTTGCCGATGCGGCCAATGATGGCGACATCTTCGATGCGGAACACAATGTTGGCATCGCCATTGATCCCGAGACCCAGACCACAGGGCAGGGGGATGCGGCTGGAAAGATCTACTCCGCGCACTACCTTCGGTTGCGGGATGCCTTCCGGTTGGGAGTTCTTGGGGCAGCCTGGGACAAGGTGGATGGTCAGTTGGACCAGAAAAGAGATTTGCTGAAAGATCTGCTGCAATCCTCGCACCAGATCCTCGTTGGTGGCCAGCAGCGAGCTTGCACGGCGGAGTTGCTCAACCCGGGTACGCATCTTCCAATGCCTCTCGGTTTGGGGCATGAGTTTCTGGGCGCAAAGGGATGTCTGGTGAAGTGGGTCCTTCTTACCCCTGCCATTTGGCCAGCCATCATGGCGGGAACGAGTCAAAAGGGGATAACCATCAACCCCCATCCTGGTGGGTGGATTCCCAACTGGATTTGTCCGAACACCGGAAAGGTCCTGCTGACCGTCCGAAGCGGCAATGTAAGCCGTTCGGGTCGCTACCGCACATCCGATTCAGAATCACCCGCAGCATCGATAGGGGCCCACCTTGTCTCAGCCCTTGTTCCCAAACCGTTACCCGTCACAGGTTGGTCTCTGGGCGGCGGGATTGATGCTGGTGGGAATGCCTCAAAAGCAGGGGCCAAGTCCACCCACCTCGCGGTTCCGGCGGGTGCGGTTTACTACTTCCAGGCCGATTCACCCGAGGAGGCTGTCAAATTGGCAACCGCCTTGAACTGGCACGGGAGCGGGGACGGCTCAGAAATCAAAAACCGTCGGAGTACCCTCATGGGTGAAAAAGGCTTCGGTCTCGGCGTCTGTGGCAGGTGGTCCTTGCACAAAACCGCCCAATGACATCCACCATTAACAATAAACCAATCCGTAAATCCATAAAACCAATATGAGTAATCAAGAAAGAAAAGTCCTCTGCCTCTTCACCCGCACCCCCCTGCACGTCGGTGCCGGATCCAGCGTCGGCGCAATCGATCAACCGATTATCCGCGAGCGCCATACCGGTTTCCCGGTCATTCCGGCGAGCTCGCTAAAGGGCAGTTTTGCAGACCAATGGCAGGCCGATCTTGAACAGGGAAACAAGAAATTCCTGCGTGTCACAACCCGGGAAAATGAGGATAAGGAGCATGTGGTGGATGTGGTTCAGGATTCCGCCTGGCTGTTCGGCTCAAACAACGACAAAGCCGCCTTCACCGGTGCCATTCAGTTCGGTGAGGGCCGGGTGTTGGCGTTCCCCATCCGCTCAGCTAAAGGCAGCTACGCATGGATCACATGCCCCCTCGCCCTCCGCAGGGCTGCAAGGGATGGCGTCATTCGGACTGCCGCTCTAAATGGCCTTAAGGAGCCTGCGGATGAGAAGGCGATCTTCGATGCCGGGGCGAATTCCAAGGTCAGTTTGGATGGGAAAATCGTGCTTGAGGAGTACTGCTTTGAGAACCTGGCATGGCTTGGACTCTCGGCCCTGGGCGAGACTCTGGCAGGGCTGCTTCCGGGTGATGAAATCTGGAACGAGATTACCTCACGCCTCGTGATCGTCAGCGATGGAATGATGAGCTTCTTCACCCAGAACGCATGCGAGATCGCCCAGCATGTGCGTATCAGCGACGAGACCGGTACTGCTGAGGGAGGCGCACTGTTCAACCAGGAGAATGTCCCGGGCGAAACCCTGTTTTACGCGGTATTGAATTTCACCTCCGGCCGGGGGGCGAAGCTTCGGGAAAAGACTCCGGGCGCCGCAATCACCGAGTTTGCAGGAAAGGTTGACGGTAAAGTCTTCCAGTTCGGTGGGGATGCCTCCACCGGACTTGGCTACTGCAGCACTGTTCTCACCGAAACCAAGAAAGGTTGAGCCATGAAGAATCTTGAACAAATCCGGGCTGCAAACGCCCTTGCGAAAGTTGGGGATCTAAAGCGCGCTGCAGTCAGCAAGCTCCCGGCCATGATCCTTGGGAACGGGCTTCTGGCCACCGCCGCCTTTTGCAGGGCTGAAGGGGGTGGGGAGAACCGCAAGGACATGAAGATAGCCATGGACCACACTGCGGCACATCTTGTCGACCGTGACATGATTAAAAAGGGTCTGGGCACAACCGATGGCCTGATTCAGGATTTGAGTCAGAGGAAATCCATCGATCTTCAGCGCGCCACATCCGAGGCTCTTGCCTATATTTCCTATCTCAAACGGTTTGCTCAAAAGGATTGATATCATGCCAGAACTCATTCCAAGCGACACCCAGGCTGTTTTGGGGGAAAACGCCGCAAGGTGTGATAGCCGGTCCCTTTACATGGACAGGTTCGCACAGCCAGGCGCAGCAGAGGAAGAACGCAGGTCTTGGTTCTCAAGAAGCATCGCCAAAAGGGCTGCGACCCCGCCCCCACGACCAGACATCACCTGTGGGTGCGATGCTCCACCATTGTATGCACAACTTCAATCCCGCCTCATGGTCAACATGGCTGGCGGTGTCATGGAGAACGCCGGGATGTGTCTGGATCGCTTCGGCCTCCCCTACATCCCCGGCAGTGCCGTGAAGGGATGTGCCCGGCGTGCAGCCATTCAATCCCTGATTGAGCGCCGAGATGCGGGTGCATCGGCGGCTGAATTGGGCGAATTGCTTGCCCGCATCGCGCTTGTTTTCGGTTGGGGGGAAGGGGAGTGGAAGGTCGAACTGAATGATTCCCGGAGGCTTAAGTCCGATTTTGTCTATGCCATCGGAACCGAATTGTGGACCCAAGTCAGCCTTGCAGCTCAGCAGCAGCTGCCGAAGACGGATCATTTTGCGGGTGGCGTAAGTTTCCTTCCTGCACATCCGGTCGATGTTTTCGCTAAGGAACTCCCACTGGACATCCCACCGCTTGGAAAGCTTGAGTTGGATGTACTCACCAGCCACCATCAAAAGTATTATGGCCGTAAGGAAAGTCCGGGAAGGACCCTCGTGATGCCGGTGGCACTGGACATTGAAGACCCGATCCCTGTCATCTTTCCAGCCGTTGCCGCAGGCCATGTGTTCAAGTTCCAAGTGTTGCCCCTTCGCGGTTCTTCATCAGCGCTCACAGCCGCCCGTCAATGGCTTGCTGAAGGCTTGGCCATTTTCGGATTGGGGGCCAAGACCGCCGCCGGATACGGATGGTTCGACACTTCGGATGAGGTTAACAGTTGCGTCTCTATTGCCCTAAAGCTGGCCGCGATAGAGCGTCAGAATAATATCGAGAGGGACGCCCGGGAAAAGGCGGAACAGGAGGCCCGGGAAAACGCAATCAAGGCGAAGCAGCAGGAGGAGAAAATACTCGGAAGCTTGACTCCTGAAGCCCAGGAGGATTTCAAAATAGCCAAGCTGAGCGATGACCAGTTTCGCGACAAGTTGAACAAGTTCAGCAAATTGACTGAACAGGAGGAGAAGAAAGCCATCATCCGTGCGCTCCGTCTCGAGCCTGGCGCGCCCGGCAGCAGACGAGCGTTTTGGGATGGCATCAAGAATGCCGGAAAGAAGACTACCGCGATGGTCGAAGCGATACGGGCGTTCAGCTATACGATGTTTCCTGGGAAAACTGGAAAAATGCCATGATCACACACACCTTTCATTTGAGTTTCATTACACCCTGCTTCTGTGCAGGTGCCAGCCCGGATGTAGCCGAGTTGCGTGCTCCATCCATCCGGGGCAAACTTCGCTGGTGGTTTCGCGTCTTGGGTGGATCCCCGGCACTTGAATCGGAAGTTTTCGGCTCCGTGGCCGGAGATGCAGGCACTTCCAGTTCCTTGATAGTCAGGGTGCGAGCCCCGGAAGCTCCAAAAAAGTGGCAGCCGATCAACTTCACACCCATGTCTAATGCGGGTTACCTTCTCTACTTTGCAAAGGCGAGTGGCAAGGGGCAACGATGGGTTCCCACTGGGGCACTGCCAGAGAGGACCAGTTTTGAAATGATCCTCGTCTGGCGCCGGTCCCCGTCCAAAGCGGCCCGGGAGCTTTTTGATCTCGCCCTTGACGCGTTTTTATTATTGGGGAGTCTCGGTTTGCGGAGCACCCGAGGACTGGGCTGTTTTGAATGCAAGGAGCGGCCATTCTCGAGCGATCTGTTCAAGCAAACATTAACGCGGATCAGATCTGCCGCACCCTCATTCATTGCGGAAGCGGGCTCCTATCACGGCCCTGCAGACGGCTTGATTGGGGCACTCGGAGCGCAACTTCGTGGATTGCGCACAGGATTTTCAGCCGGCAAACCCGGACAATCGAAGCCAACCCCATTGGGCTCAAGCCTCCCACGTCAGGCCAGCGCCGTTCATATGCGGCCTGTCAGGATTTCAGAATCCTCCTACGGGATCGTGGTTTTTGAAGCCCCAGCTGACCGTGTCCTGGGACCGCAATCCCGGTTTGGCGCACCCCGCCTGAAGCAGGGCATTCCGGACCCAATCGTTCAGATGAAGTCAAAATATTCATAGCCCATATGAGCAAATTGCCGACCCTCTAAAGGGGAACCTTGAACTCATGGGTTGGCCAAAGATTGAATGTTACAAGCCACACAGAATGGGACGAGGGGTGAGTCTTCCACCCCGAGTCACTCTCTTCCGGTGCCCGTCAGGCGTCGTTGCAAGGTCTTTGTTGGCCACTATAGGAGGGCTGTAACCAGCCCACTCCTCCCGCAACGCTTCGGCGTGACGCGGCGGGCATCCGCAAACAGGGGAGCCCGTTGAACTTGATGCGACCCGTTTTGAACCGCAACTGACTCGTTCCATCCCAACTACGTTCCAAGCAAAATCACCACTCCCATCCCCATGAATCCCCTGCTGATCCTTACTGTTGGAACCGGTACCGCCGGAAAGCAATCCGATGTCTCGGTCGGATTGGCCCGGACCATTCTACTTACAAAACCCAGGCTCTTTTGGTTGGTCCCCAGCGCATCGAAGCTATCTATTCCTGTCGCCGATCTGATCAGAGATTACGTTAAAGACAAATTCACATTCCAGCCTTATGCCGATGGGCAGGATTACAATTCCATCTCTGATCCAGACGACATCCACTGCTGCAGGCGGGTGTTCACAGAGGTCATCAGGAAGGCAAAGGCCTGCCTGCGTCCCGGGGAAAAGCTGATCGTAAACCCCACCGGGGGTACCAAGCAGATGAGCGCTGCGGCCACCATCGCCGCATTGGATGAGGATATTGAGGAAGTAAACTTCACTGTGGGCAAAAGAGAAAACGGCGTCGTCGTCACCGGGAGCGAAGTCATTGCTCCGTTCAGCACCCGCCAGTTCTTTCTGGACCGTGACAGGCAGATCGCTGGAGAACTGTTCAATGCTGGAACATTTCTTGCCGCCGAGCGGGTTCTTAAAACCTATGGGGACCAATCCATGATTGAGTGCCAGAAAGCCTTGTGCCTCCATGAATGGCAGCGGTTAAACTTTGCCAAAGCAGCCACCCATGCGGCGAAATTCTCCCAAACCATCAAAGACCACCTCACCCATCTCCAGAAGGCCGATCCGTGCGGGCCCGAGTTGCTGGGGGAACTTCTCGCTGGTGCTGATGAATTGGTTCGCTGGGGGGATACTGAAGAGGCCATGGCCAGGTACTACAGGGGTGTCGAGCAGGCCGCCAAAGTCCGGTTGTTTAGCCAATTTGGTGTCAGGCCCCCATACACAACCAACGGCTTTTCCGGGCTGCCCGCCAGGGCGCAATCGATCGTGTGCCAGTTGCCGACTTCCGGGACACAGAAGGAGATTTTTCTTGGCTCCCAGATGTCTTGGGAGATTCTAAAGGCGTGTGCTGACCCGATGGCCGAAGCATACCTTCGAGACACGTTCCTGATGGGGCTTGTTCGCCAGCGCAATGAGACCATCTATGGCCACGGCGGAGAGGCGATCGCTGCGTCAGTGCTACAATCGATCGAACCTATTCTCCGGAGACTTTTCCGAGCACACATGCCGGAAGTCCTCCCCTGGTGGACCTGTGAGAAACGTCCCCACGCACTCGTGTGACTCCCCACCAACGACCTTCCATCATCCGGAGTCCGTGCGGGAGCCACCATCCCGCCCGGCTGACGTCATCGAACGTCCCCGCCATTGTCCCGCATCTGACCACCGGTTAATCTCGATCCTATGGAACAACTGACACTGCTATCCCTCGCATCGCGGCAGATCTGGCCGCAGGTTCTCAGCGTATTCAATGTGCTCCCCTCCAGGCTTATCTTGTTCCATTCAGCCGAGGAGGCTGAGTCCAAGCGCCCGGCTGAACGATTGAAGGCGTTCTTTGAGGCGCCCGACTCTCCCCACCCCATGTCTGTCGAATTACGATCCATCCCCCATGACCGTTTCGGCGGAATTGTGGATGGCATGGCCGGGGCGGCAGAGGAACATGGCCTGGATGAAAGCAACTGCCGGGTCAACATCACTGGCGGCAACAAGCTCATGGCGATCGCTGCCTCCGAGTGGTGCCGTCTGGCTGGAATTCCCTTCTTCTATCTTGAGCGGGATCTGCGCGTTTTTCCGTTCGTTCCCCAGGGAACAGACCTCCTGCCCCAGCCCGACTTCAAGCTCAATCCCCACCTTGCAAAGGACCTTGATCCGCTCGCTCTGCTGCGCTGCCAGTTGGATGCCGCCGAAATCACGAGCCCCGGGCAGCGGCTCGAATTGAACGAACGGGGACAGGCCGCACCGGAAAACCAGTTCCAGATCCTCCTTAAGAAAGGGTTCGATTTTCGCACCTACCTTTCCATGGATGTTCAGGAGCCGGACAGCCGGGCAGGGGATGGCCTTGAATACGCCACCGCATTTGCCCTTCTCAAGCTGGGAGTTCCTTTTGTTCAACGCAGTGTTCGCCTCATCCCAAGGGCCCAGGGCGGCTCGGGCCGCGAGGAGGGTGAACTGGACCTTGTCTTCAACTGGGCCGGGAAACTTTGGCTCGTGGATTGCAAGGATCGCAAAGATGCCGGGTCACGCATGGACAAGCTCCGTACCCTCATTATTGGCCAGATAGGCCTCACACCGCAGATCGAGGAACACCTCGAGAAACTCTCCAGTGAACTTCGCGAGCGGGATCTCAAACCCCTCAAGGAGGATCTGCTCGCCATCAGCGAGGTTGCCGGCCTGCTGGGGCGCGTTATCTGCGTTCGCAGGGAGCAATTGCCTTCCCAGGCGGTCGAATTTGCCCGCAGCCGAGGTCTTGCAGTGATTCTCAAGGATTATCTCCTGCGCGACCTCCGCCCGCTGCTCCACCCGGATAGTCCAGCCAGCTCCGACCAGCTCAGGGCACTCCTCACAGCACGCACACGCGCCACGACCTGAACTACTCCGCCCACATAACCCCCAACCCTGCATCAAAATGGCATCCCCAAAGAAAACCACCCGTGTGAA
Source organism: uncultured Verrucomicrobia subdivision 3 bacterium (assembly GCA_903913865.1). Lineage (GTDB taxonomy): Bacteria > Verrucomicrobiota > Verrucomicrobiia > Limisphaerales > UBA8199 > UBA693. The sequence continues at coordinate 92,394 of CAIWMU010000142.1, read as the reverse complement.
AACCCCGGCCAGGGCAGGGAAGCCTGGCGCAACCCACTCTCTCCCGCCAGTTCCCAAGCCTGAGGATTTCGGCCCTGCCACCACCCTGCTTGCGGTCACTGGAATGTCCCCCGCCATCCTTACAGAAACCATCTGGGCCCTGGCCTGTGATCCCGAAGAACCAATCATTCCCACCCGCGTCAGGGTTGTCACCACCACCGCAGGCAGGCAGGAGGTCGCCAAGCTCTTTTTGCCCTCCCCGACCCTGAACAACCAGACCCCATGGGATGCTCTCCGTGCCTCGCTCCAGAATGCCGGCCATGACCTCACCGGCAAACTCCTATTCGGTCCCACGGCCAATGACATCCCGATCATCACCGCCCCGGATCCTAAAACCCACCTTACCCGCGAACTCGCCGATATCCGCTCCCGCAGTGATAACGAAGCCGCTGCTGATTTCCTCCTCGAGCAGGTTCGCGCCATTGTGGAAAACCCGGATGTCAGGCTCGTAGCTTCCATAGCTGGTGGACGCAAGACCATGGGCGCGCTCATGTACGCCTGCATGACACTCGCAGCCCGGGAGACAGACATCCTCACCCACGTCCTCGTGAGTGAACCCTTTGAGACCCTGCGCGATTTCTGGTTCCCCCGCCAGCCAGGTATTCCCCTCACAGACCGTGATAAAGTCGTCCACGATCCGGCAAATGCCACAGTGGAACTGGCCCGCGTCCCATTTGTGCCCCTTCGCAACCTGTTTGTGAGGGACCTCGGGCAAAAGGCAGGCACCTTCAGCCGACTTGTGGAAGCCTGCCGCCAGAACATCCGCACCAGCGCCGGAGAGAGCATCCGTCTCGAGCTCGACACCATCCGCCGTCAGGTCTCCATCAATGGCAGGGTTCTGGACCTCACCCCGCGCGAATTCATCGTCATGCTCTTTCTGGCCAAACGTGCCAAGACCGGTGCGCCAGCCATCACCTCCTACAAGGATGCCACGGAACCCCTCGCCCAGCTCCGCCAGGAACTCACAGAATCAGTGGGGCGGAAGAATGTCTTCGATTGGCGTCATGCCGATGAACTGAAATCCTGCTTCTCCGACACAGCCAGTGACGATCAGGAGATTCGCCGCGTCGTCTCCGACCTGCGATCCAAGTTCCAAAAGCATGGTGGTGATGGTGCCCAGCTGGCCATCTGCCTTCCAGAAAGGGGACGTTTTTCCCTCACCACAGCCCCCTCGCTCATCTACATCAAATGAAGCCAGGCCCGAACGCAAGAGGGTCACCTCCTCAGCTCTTTGTGCCGTTTACAAAAAGGGAAGCGACTGGCCCTCCGTGGACCCACGCCATGCCCCCCCAGCCAGCCACCACCAACCTCCCCCCTGAACCACAGGGATGAACCCAGGAACAACCCATGCCCACAGCCTGCATCCGCCAACCCAATTGCAGCATCCACCTGAAATCTGAGCGCCTCGAAGTCCGGGGAATTCTGGAGGATACCGGAACCGAAGGCCTGCTCAGGGAGATCCCCATCCGGGATGTTGACCGGCTCATCATTGATGAATCCGTCCACATCACCAGCGCAGCACTTGCCGCCCTGCTCAGGGCCGAAATCCCCATCAACATCCTTGCATGGAGCGGGAATTTCCTCGGCGGCTTCCTCCCCGCCACAAATGCCCATGGCCTTGCCCGCCTGCGCCAGTACGAGCGCACCCGGGATCCGGCCTTCACGCTCCAGATGTCCGGCCGCATCATCACCGCAAAACTCTACAATCAGCGGCGCGTCCTGCAGCGGCTCATGGCAGCCCGCTCAGATTCCGGCACCCCCATGCCAAAGGCCGCATCCTCAAAGGATGAGGGAAGCCAACCGCTTGGACCGGTATCCGAAACAGGGGCACCCGTTGCGGATGCCCTCGGCTGGCTGAACGGCCTCTTTGCCTCCATCAACGCCAGTCGCAGCATCGATGAACTCCGTGGCTACGAGGGTGCCTCCACCGCCCGCTACTTCCAGGCCTGGGGCTCCTTTCTACCGGCCGCATTTCCATTTGAGCGCCGGAGCACAAGGCCTCCCCTGAACCCCGTGAACGCCTGCATCTCCTTCGGTGCGACCTTTCTTTATCAGGAAATGGTGAGCTGCATCCACTCACACGGATTGGACCCCTCTCTTGGACTCCTCCACTCCACCGAGGATGGCCGCTGGTCCCTCGCCCTGGATCTGATCGAACCCTTCCGCCCGGCTCTCGTCGAGGCTCTCACCCTCGACCTCTTCAGCCGCCAGATGCTCGGGGCCGATTCCTTCGAACCCCGAAATGGGGGCATCTACCTCAATGATGCCGGCCGCAAGAAATTCATCCTCCAGTACGAGCGCCGCATGGAACGTCAGTTCATGAGCGAAGGCGCCGGGCACCGCACATGCCTCCGCCAACAGCTTGAGAATCAGGCCATTCTCCTCAAAGCCGCCCTTGAGGATCCCTCCAAATTTGAGCCATTCATCATGAACTAGTCACATGCGATCAAAGAACGCAAAAAGAAACCGTGGAAACAGGGGCGGTCCCCCGTGGGTGCCAGGCGAATACACCCGTGCCGCAAGTCCTGCCCCGGCCACCACCCACGAAGAACCACAGCCCCCACCATCCCCGGATCCAGCCAACTGGTGGTATGACGCATTCCCCCAGGTTCCCTACCAAAAATCACCCCCAGCCCAATCCCAAATGCTCATCGTCGTTGCCTATGATGTCTCGGATCCGAAACGCTTGGCGAAAGTGGCCACTGTGTGCGAAAACTACGGTACCCGGGTCCAATACTCCATCTTCGAGTGCCACCTCGAGCCATCCGCCTTTGATGACCTCTGGCTCCAACTCCTCGACCTCATAGACGATTCTGAGGACAGGGTGGTCGCCTACAAGATGGATGCCCGCAACGCACAGGAGACAGAAACAGCCGGAGTGATGGTCTGCTCCGAGAAAGCCCTGTGCTACCTCGTATGAATAGCTCAGGTTTCCACACAGAAACGTCGAAAACAGGGGGGTCGCGACCTGGAATCCGAACGTTGATTTTCAACCACTTACAAAGATCCGGCCCTGATCCGGGGCAGGAATTCAATTTCCGTGCCAGAAAAAAAGAGCCTCGTGACCTGAGATACATTTGGACACCTCAGCCACAACGAGTTAGAATGACGGGCAGCTGAAGAAGCTCCACGCCGAAAGGCACTGGTGACCTTGCCAAGAAGGCAAGCCCTATCCGCAAACGTTTTTCAGCTGAAGAAGCTCCACGCCGAAAGGCACTGGTGACCTTGCCCTTTGTAAGCTGGCGACTACCTTGTATCCACCAGCTGAAGAAGCTCCACGCCGAAAGGCACTGGTGACCAGACTCCGTATAGAAGTCCCGCATTTCGGGAACTGTCAGCTGAAGAAGCTCCACGCCGAAAGGCACTGGTGACCGAATGTTCGCGCGGCACGGAGGGAAGTCGCTTCCAGCTCAGCTGAAGAAGCTCCACGCCGAAAGGCACTGGTGACGAAATTCGCGCTCGCAATGCGTTTGGCTTGAGTGACATTACAGCTGAAGAAGCTCCACGCCGAAAGGCACTGGTGACTGCAAACCATGCCAAGTCACCTCAAAAGGTGAATTCATGCAGCTGAAGAAGCTCCACGCCGAAAGGCACTGGTGACCCACATCCCAACTAATAACAACCCGGGCCTTTCGCAACCCCAGCTGAAGAAGCTCCACGCCGAAAGGCACTGGTGACAGGGCTGCCCAATTGGGCTTATAGCCCCAGACGCTACAGCTGAAGAAGCTCCACGCCGAAAGGCACTGGTGACACTCGCGGCAGACTCGCTATATAGGTTCTTCATCTCGGGCAGCTGAAGAAGCTCCACGCCGAAAGGCACTGGTGACCCGATGCGCAATGCATACAAATCGTCCGCATGGCGCAAGCAGCTGAAGAAGCTCCACGCCGAAAGGCACTGGTGACACTCGCTGGCACCCGGGCATGAGTATCCACTGGGTAAGCTCAGCTGAAGAAGCTCCACGCCGAAAGGCACTGGTGACTTATGTATATAAGGAGTTCTGTTAATGGCGATGTATTCCAGCTGAAGAAGCTCCACGCCGAAAGGCACTGGTGACTCGGGACGTTGCAAAGATTCCCATCGTTTCATTAGTGCATCAGCTGAAGAAGCTCCACGCCGAAAGGCACTGGTGACCTTCCAACCACCAAAAAGCCATAATTGAAAGAATTCTTTTCAGCTGAAGAAGCTCCACGCCGAAAGGCACTGGTGACGTTCCAACCCTTTCGGATTGTCCAAATACTGACACTATCCAGCTGAAGAAGCTCCACGCCGAAAGGCACTGGTGACCGCGGGCGATCCCCGTGCAGCCCGAGGTATTGGCCGAACTCAGCTGAAGAAGCTCCACGCCGAAAGGCACTGGTGACGACATGCCGCGACCGATGTTGCTCATGAATGAGAGGCGACAGCTGAGAAAGCTCCGCGCCGAAAGGCACTGGGGATTCGAACAAGTCAAAGTAGGCGAATTAGCTGGCCCAGTATGGGTCTGCAAAGCCCCTGATTGGCTCCAACCGACCAGATCGTCTTGCTTCCTAAGTCGGCAAGATTGATCTGGCCGGGGTGGGGTTGCTGAAGGCTATGCCTGATCCCGGTGTGTTGAGTGGTCCTGGATCGCTTGTGGTTGTAGGGATGGATCGGAGGTCCATGCCCACCCTGGGCCTTCTGTCTGGCTGGGGAACGGTTCAGGATTTGGAACTGCACCGATGTCGGGCGGCTCTCAGTACGTGGAAACACGGGGCATTCCCAAGGCAGCCAGCCTTGGAAGAGTTGCTCGGGGTTCTTGACCTGGATGGGATGTCACCCATATTCTCTTGAAAAACCAACATGATGATCTGACATGGAACGTTACAACAAGGAATCCCTGGGCATGTGTGGTGCTCCTGCTATCTTGGGCGAGTCCCGCATCTTCATCCCCATGGATCGTTGTGAATTTCCATCCGGGCTGTACTCCTCCACAGGTTGCTCCCGCCGCGTTCGGTCTGGAATAGCCCGTGCGTCACATGGTCTGACACCCAGTGTTGGGAGGGTAATTTCCGTGCTGTGTAGGGGGTGGGAATTTCCATCAGCCACATCCCGTTCCCGTAGGAGCAGCCGCCCACTGGGGTTGCCTGATGAGGCTTGTGGAGTTCTGACTCGGGATCTCATTGGAGCGGCAGTCAACCGAACTCACACTTGCAGGGCAGAGGAATCCAACGCTGGATGCCAGCCCATCTTGTGCGGGACCACTCTTCACCGTTCCGATGCCGGCCCCCGAATTCCAAGGGTATCTGGAGTGGAGGAGATCGGTGGGCCACACCCGGTCTTGTTCGTCCTGCACGGGCAACTCATGGACGGAGCCGGATTAACATCAGACCACCTATCAGCATGAAATTGGAAGACATCAAGCCGGGAGCCACGATTGCAGGACTGGTCCCGGGCCATGTGGTGCGTGTTTTTGCCATCGAGCCGATTGGGGGGGATGCGATCAATGTCCATTACCGTGCCGCAGACAACCGTGCGAGGGAACAGATGGTGTTCCGCACGGATGAGGATCGTCTGGGGATAGCCGAGGTTGGCAGGCCATGGGCCCTGGATGCAGATCCAGAAGCGTTCAGGCTGGCTGCAGAGGCCTACCGGATCCATCTGGCCCACCTGTTCGATCCCCTGATGGCCGTTCACACTTCCAACGTCGAACCTTTGCCACACCAGATCACGGCTGTCTATGAGACGATGCTCCAGCGGCAACCGCTCCGGTTCGTACTGGCGGATGATCCCGGGGCTGGCAAGACCATCATGGCAGGTTTGTTGGTCCGTGAGTTGCAGGTCCGGGGAGATCTTGAACGGTGCCTGATCATTGCTCCGGGCAGCCTGGTGGAACAGTGGCAGGATGAGTTGGATCAAAAGTTCAACCTCTCATTTGAGATCTTTGCGCGGGACATGGTGGAGACCTCCGTCATCGCCAACCCGTTCACAGAGAAGAGGTTGCTGATCTGCAGAATCGATCAACTGTCCCGTTCGGATGAACTCAAGGAGAAGCTGGAACAGACCACATGGGATCTCATCATTGTGGATGAGGCGCACAAGCTCTCGGCCAGCTACTTTGGGAACGAACTGAAGAAGACCAAGCGTTACCAACTGGGCGAACTCCTTGGCGGCATCTGCCGGCACCTGCTCCTGATGACCGCCACCCCCCATAACGGCAAAGAGGAGGATTTCCAGGCCTTCCTGGCACTCGTCGATTCCGACCGCTTCTTCGGCAAGTTCCGGGATGGGATGCACCAGATCAACACATCCGACGTCATGCGCCGGATGATCAAGGAGGAACTGGTCAAGTTCGATGGCACCCGGCTGTTCCCGGAGCGGGTGGCTGAGACAGTCAACTACCCCCTCTCCCGGCTGGAGGCCGGACTTTATGCTGCTGTCACCTCCTATGTGACCACGGAAATGAACCGGGCCGAGAGTCTGGAGGAAAAGCGCAAAGGTACTGTCGGGTTCGCACTCACCATCCTCCAGCGCCGACTTGCATCGTCGCCAGAGGCCATCCATCAGTCGCTCAAGCGCCGGTTGGGACGGCTTGAGAACATGCTGGGTGAAGCCCGCACCCTGCATCGCGGACTCTTCAATCTGAGCCATCTCAATGAAACCGATGCAGGGGATCCCGAGGATGCCCTGGAAGACCTGACCGGGGATGAGGCGGAAAACCTGCAGGACGAGATCGTCAACGAGTCCACCGCAGCACGTACTGTGGAGGAACTGGAGAAGGAAATTGAGTCACTCAAGGATCTGGTGGATCTTTCGGCGACCCTCCGGGCTGCCGGGGAGGATCAGAAGTGGGTTCAGGTCTCTGGATTGCTTCAGGATAATCCCCACATGCGGGATGCCCACGGGAACCGGCGAAAAATAATCATCTTCACAGAACATAGGGACACCCTCAACTACCTCCGGGACCGGATCTCAACCCTGCTCGGTGAGCCATCCGCCATCGAACTCATCCACGGCGGGGTGAAGCGTGAGGATCGCAAGAAGGCGGTTGAACGGTTCATCAACTATGCCGACTGTTCCATTCTGCTGGCCACGGATGCTGCAGGGGAGGGGGTGAACCTCCAGTGTGCCCACCTGATGATCAACTACGACATGCCGTGGAACCCGAACCGCATCGAGCAGCGGTTTGGGCGCATCCATCGTATCGGCCAGACGGAGGTTTGCAGGCTGTGGAACCTCGTCGCCAAGGAAACCCGGGAGGGTGCTGTCTTCCACCGGCTCTTCGAAAAGCTTGAGGAGTCCCGCAAGGCTCTTCAAGGCAAGGTGTTCGATGTACTGGGCAAAGTGTTCGAGCAGAACCCGCTCAAGGACCTGCTGGTGCAGGCCATCCGCTACAATGAACGTCCGGATGTGCGTGCACGACTTTTTGAGAAGCTGGATGCAGCACTGGACCATGACCACTTGAAGGCGGTCATGGAGCGGGAAGCGGTTGCCGCAGAGCATCTGGCCCTCCCGCGTGTGTTTGAACTCAAGGAACAGATGGAAAAGGCCGAGGCCCAGCGCCTGCAGCCCTACTTCATCAAGGCCTTCTTTGAGGCTGCATTCGCCAAGTTCGGTGGCCAGCTACGGGCCCGGGAGGAGAAGAGGTTTGAGATCACCTACGTGCCACCCGTCATCCGCGAGCGGGACAGGCTCATTGGTCATGGCGTTCCGGTTCTTGAGAGGTATCAACGTGTCTGCTTTGAAAAGACACAGGTTCGTCTTCCAGGCAGGCCCATGGCCACCCTCCTTGCACCAGGCCATCCCCTGATGGATTCCGCTGTCGATCTGGTGCTTGAGAGTTCGCGGCACCGGCTCAAGCAGGGTACCGTGCTGGTGGATTCCCAGGACTTCGGCACCACCCCCAGCCTGATGTTCATCATTGATCATGAAGTGCGGGATGGTGTTCTGGATGGCACATCCCAACCCCGCACCATCTCACGCAGGCTCCATCATGTTTTCATCCAGCCCTCAGGCAGTGCCCGCACGGGAGGTCCCGCACCCTACCTGGATTTCGCACCCCTCCCCAAGGAGTTGCTGTCCCGCGCGCTCGAATTGCTCCCCCTGTGGCACGATTCAAATCTGGAGCGCATCGCCATCAACCATGCTGCGGGTTCGCTTGTGCCGGCCCATTTCCTTGAAGTCAAAGCCCGGCGCGAACGCTCCGTGGCCGTCACACTGGAGGCCGTTCATGCCCGTCTCACCGTGCAGATCAATTACTGGAGCCACCGCTTTGAGGAGCTGCGCATCGCTGTGGCAGCCGGTTCCCAGCCCCGCATGCAGCCCGAGAAAGCCCGCCGGACGGCTGAGGAACTCACCTTCCGCCTTGAGAAACGCACCCGGGATCTCACGGCCCAACGCACTGTTGTTTCCCAGATGCCCCAGATCTCGGGTGTTGTACTCGTCGTCCCCCAGGGGCTCCTCCTTGATTGGCAGGGGGCTGCCGCTGATCAGGATGACCAAATGACTGCTGCCGATCGGGATGCCATGGAAGCCACCGGCATGCGGGTGGTCATGGATTCCGAACGCTCCAGAGGATTCACCCCCAGGGATGTTTCCGCCGAGAATTGCGGTTGGGATATCACCTCGGTGGATGGCCGAGGCAGCTGCCGGTTTATCGAGGTCAAAGCCCGCCGCGCGGATGCCACAACAGTGGCCGTTTCCAAGAATGAGATGCTCGTCGGCTACAACAAGCAGGGGGATGGCTGGTTCCTCGCCCTGGTACTCGTCGATGGCGCCAGGATCGACGGCCCCCATTATCTGGAGTCCCCCTTTGATCGGGAACCGGGCTGGGCGGAAACCAGCGTCAACTTGAGCATTCCCAGGCTGCTGAACTCCCTCACCAAACACATGACCCAGGCCAACCCATGAGTGAACCCATTGAGGAAAAAATTGTCATCGCCAGCAGGGACCTGATTGAGGAGTTGACCCTGTTGCGGGACAGTTCCACACGCTTCAGTTGTGACGAGATCATCCTGTCGTTTGATGGAATGCACCTCCACATGGAATTGGGGGGTGTCAGCACCTACACCCCCGCCAGTGGCAGACTGGATGCCCAGCTCCGCATCCGGGCAGATGTCCTCTTCCTCTGGATCGAGAGGCCTCCGCAGGGCGACCCCATCACCCTTGTCTTCAAGGATAATTCCATGTGGTGGGGCACCACCTCCACTGCCGTCAAACGCCAAAGCGTCTGGTCCAAAACCATCGAAATCCCCGTGAATGCCACCCTCATGGACATGGTGGCGCTCACAGGCAAATATTCCAGGGAAGAACTGGAGGCCTCCGGCCTTTGGGTGGCCCATACACAGGCGGTTCAGGAACTCCGGTTCGCCTTCGACAATTCGGAGGCGGAATACCTTGAACTGGGGCTTGATCCGGGCCTGCTTTTTGAGTGCCTCCTTGAGGGCATCGACAAGGTACATGGCAAAACCATCGATTTCGACCTTTGAGCTCATCCACGAGACCGGCCATGCCACGCCTTCCAGCCTTCTTCTGGACTAGGAACTGCAGTTGTATCGGTGGATGAACTGCCTTACCCTCAAGGAAATAGAGCACATGACCCTCACCAAAAAGCTGATCGAAGTCGCCCTCCCCCTGGTGGAGATCAACGAGGCTTGCACTCGCGAGAAATCCATCCGGCACGGTCATCCCAGTACGCTGCATCTCTGGTGGGCCAGACGTCCCCTCGCTGCAGCCCGGGCCGTGATCTTTGCCCAGTTGGTGGATGATCCCTCAGGCTATGTGGAGGAACTCAGGAAGGATGCCGACCTGCTGCGTGTGGCCAATCGTGATCTCCGTGAGCGCCTCAAGATCTGGCGCGAGAAACATGCCACCTACGAAAGGGCCACAGCGGCCGGTATGCGGATTGAGCACCCGGGTGAGGAACCCTCCCTGGATGCGGTCCTCATTGAGCGGGAACGGGAGCGTCTTTTCTCCCTGATCCGGCAGCTTGTACAATGGGAAAACACCACCAATGAAACGGTGCTGGAGCCAGCTCGCGAGGAGATTCGAAAATCATGGCGCCGCACGTGCAGGCGAGAGGGTATGCCGGAAAACACACCCCTCCCCGCATTCCACGATCCGTTTGCCGGGGGAGGTGCAATCCCTCTGGAAGCCCAGCGCCTGGGATTGGAAAGCCACGCCACAGATCTCAACCCGGTGGCTGTGCTCATCAACAAGGCCATGATTGAGATCCCGCCCAAGTTTGCGGGCCGACCACCCGTCCATCCGGGGGCACGCCAGGAAATGGGCACCACCGGTTGGAAAGGGGCCACCGGAATGGCTGAGGACATCCGCCGTTATGGTCTCTGGATGCGTGAGGAGGCCCAGAAGAGCATCGGACATCTCTATCCGCCGGTCGAAATCACCGCCGCAATGGCCACAGAACGGCCCGACCTCAAGCCGCTCATCGGCCAGAAACTCACCGTCATCGCCTGGATCTGGGCCCGCACTGTCAAAAGCCCCAACCCGGCATTCTCCCATGTCGATGTCCCGCTGGCTTCCACCTTCATCCTCTCGAGCAAAGCTGGCAAGGAAGCCTACGTCCAGCCGGCCATCAATGGGGATTCCTATCGGTTCACAGTCAAGCTGGGAACACCTCCTGCAGGGGCGGAGAAGGGGACGAAGGCGGATGGACGTGGTGCAAACTTTCTTTGTATCGTTTCCAACACGCCAATCGGAGGTGACTACATCAAAGCGGAAGGCTGTGCAGGTCGCATCGGGGCAAGGTTGTTGGCTGTAGTGGCTGAGGGCAGTCGATCTCGCACCTATTTAACCCCATCTGATGATATGGAAGGTGTGGCCCAAAATGCTAATCCTGCATGGAAGCCAGAAGGGGATGTCGCTAAGCGCATGACTGGGGGTAACTGTACCCCATACGGGCTCACCAAATGGGGCGATCTGTTCACCCCCCGCCAGCTGGTGGCATTGACCACGTTTAGTGACCTGATCGGCATCGTACGTGAGCGGGTAGAGAAGGATGCACTCGCAGCGGGATTGTCCACCGATGGTATGGGGCTGGATGCAGGGGGGGCTGGTGCCAAGGCATATGCGGAAGCAGTGAGTGTTTATCTGGCGTTCGCAGTCGACAAAGTCGCAGATCGCAATTCCTGCGTTTGTGCGTGGGCAAGCCTCCGAGAGCACGCCCGCAACACCTTTGGACGTCAAGCGATCCCGATGGTATGGGACTTCGCTGAAAGCAACCCCCTTTCCGATTCAAGCGGGAACTTCCAAGGAGGTATCGTTTCAATTGTTGCTGCCCTTGGAGCCGTGCATCCAATTACCGCTGGTTTCGTTCGCCAGATGGAGGCACAATCGCAGGACGTTGGAGTTGGGAAGATCGTCTCAACCGACCCTCCCTACTACGACAACATCGGCTATGCTGATTTGTCGGATTTCTTCTATGTCTGGCTTCGGAGGCCCATGAGGACGATTTTCCCTGATGTTTTTGCAACCCTCACTGTTCCCAAAGCACAGGAGTTGGTCGCCACGCCCTACCGCCACGGAGGAAAGGAAAAGGCAGAGGTTTTCTTTCTCGACGGTATGACACAGGCCATGCACCGCCTTGCCGAGCAGGTCCACTCGCATTTTCCAGTCACGATCTACTACGCCTTTAAACAGGCCGAGAGCGAGAGTGGAATGGGAACTGCCAGTACAGGTTGGGAGACTTTCCTTGGGGCTGTTGTAGGTGCTGGTTGGAGCATTGTTGGAACCTGGCCAATGCGCACGGAATTGCACCGGCGGATGATTGGCCAGGGCACCAACGCACTGGCCTCAAGCATCATCCTTGTCTGCCGCCAACGCCCCTCAGGCGCACCAATGGCCACACGCCGGGAGTTTGAGCAGGCCTTGCAGAAGGAGCTGCCTTTGGCCCTGCGCGATTTGCAGCTGGGGAACATCGCGCCCGTGGATCTGCCGCAATCCTCGATAGGGCCCGGGATGGCGATCTACACCCGCTACAGCCGGGTGGTGGAGGCGGATGGGTCCAGCATGCCGGTTCGCACCGCGCTCCAGCGCATCAATGGGGTGGTGGATGAGTTTCTATCCTCCCAGGAGGCGCAGATGGATGGGTGGACCCGGTTTGCAGTGACCTGGTTCGCGCAGTATGGATTCCAGCAAGGCCCGTTTGGGGATGCGCAGAATGTGGCAACGGCACGGAACGTCTCGGTGGAGGGGGTGCGTGAGGCGGGCATCATCGAATCCGGTGGGGGGAAGGTACGGATCCTCAAGCCGGTGGAGTTGGATGATGCGTGGGATCCCTCCACGGACAACCGGCTGACGGTATGGGAGATCCTGCACCACATGGTCCGGCTGCTGAAGACCAAAGGGGAGGGGGCTGCGGCCACGATTCTTGGCAAAGTTGGCGCGCAGGGGGATGACGTGCGGGCCCTGTGCTACAGGCTCTACACCCTTTGCGAACAGAAGAAGTGGGCTGACGAGGCCTGGGATTACAACGCACTGATCATTGCCTGGCCGGAACTGAACCGGCTGGCGCAGGAACAATCCGCGGCACAAACCACCACCCAGGGGGAACTGGGGATGAATGTTTGAGGGCTGAGGGTCCGGAAATGAACCAGCGCTTCACCTTCACACCCCTGCCGAAGCCGGTCGAAATGGATCTGGCCAAGCTTGATCCATATACATTGAACTGCCTGATGGGAGCCGGGACGCTGAGCAGTGCCGGGCCCACGCTCGCTGTACTGGCCGCATATGGCAATGACGATGACGGGAAATCCATCCCGCTGGTTCTCATTGTGCTGAACCCCTTCCTGCAGGCAATGTTCCAGATGGGGGTTGCGACCATCGAAGAGGATTGGTACCCGGCGGAGGATCTGATGCCGTTTTTCCCGATCGGTTTGGAGACCTGCCCGACGCTTTTGCTGGGCAGCCGGGGGATGGGCAAGAAGGAAAGGGTGGAACTGTTCACGGAGTTCGTGGCCACGTTCGAGGACGGGAAGAAGGAGCATGAACTTGTGATGCTGTTCCCGGGAGAACCCGGCTACCGGCTCTGCGCGAAAATGGGGGTGCTTTCCGCCCCGCTGGATGGAGGCAGGAAACGGATCCTGAAGCCCAGGGCACCAAAGGGACCCATGGGCACCAGGCAGGCACAAGCGTTTGCAACCCTTCAACTCAAGAGCCGGGCAATCCGGAAAGAGTTGGATGCGTTCCTGGATTACTGGCAGGCCGCGACGGACCGTTTCGCGGACGATGGCGGACGGAAGGAACAGGTAATGGGGATGGATGACTTTTTCAAAATATTTGAGGTGCTTGAACGAACCTTGGACATTCCTTCGAAATAACCACTGAGATTTTATGGCAATGAGCAATAGAGAGCGGATCGACTCCGGGCTGGAGCAGATGAGACTGGGCCTGGTTCCCTTTGTTGAACGGGTAATCAAGGCCCACTTTGGGGACAACTGGGTGCAGGAACTCCAGGAGCGGTATCCCCGCCTGGTAGTGGACGAGGAAGGTTCCGTCCTGTGGGACACTTACGCACTGTTCCGGGTGATCTGGGACCGGAAGGGTGATGCGTTTGACGGGGTCCTGGGCCACATGGAGCGCAACTACGTCTCGGAGTTGATGACGGTGCGGAACGAGCATGCGCACGAGCGGGCCTTCTCGTACGAGGACACTCAGCGCTATCTGGACACCATGCGACGCCTCCTGCTGGCAGTGAACCGGCCTGAGCAGGCCGAGGTGGTGACCGGGCTGAGAAAAAAGCTGCTGGAAGAGATTCAGCGGGCGGAGGCCAAGGGGGAAACCCGAAAGGCCCAGAGGGTTGAGGGCGCACCACTGGCCGGGTTGAAACCGTGGAGGGAGGTCATCACCCCGCATGAGGACGTGTCCCAGGGCCGCTACATGGAGGCCGAATTCGCCGCCGATCTGGATCTCGTGCACAAAGGCAGGGCACCAGCTGAATATGGCAACGCGCATGAGTTCTTTGCCCGCACCTTTGTCACGGATGGCTTGAGGGAACTCCTGACGATCGGCGCAAGGCGGTTGACCGCCCAGGACAGCAACCCGGGATCTGGGGCCGATCCTGTCATCGACCTGCAAACGAACTTTGGCGGTGGCAAGACGCACTCCATGCTCGCGCTCTACCACCTTTTCGGAGGTTCAAAGCCGAACGAATTGCCCGGCCTGGAGGAACTCCTTCTGGGGCTCGGGATCACCACCCTGCCGAAAGCCCGGCGTGTGGTGCTGGTGGGTGTGAACATGGGTGTGGCGGAAGTGCGCAAGAAGGAGGATGGATGCGAAGTCCGAACCCTCTGGGGTGAACTGGCCTGGCAACTGGGCGGCAGGGAGGGTCTGGCCATGGTGGCGAACTCCGACAAGGCCGGGACAAGCCCCGGCAAGGAGTTGCTGAATGCTCTGCTGACCAAGTACAGTCCCTGCCTGGTGCTGATCGATGAATGGGTGGCGATGCTGCGGCAACTGCCCGATGAGGATGGCCTGGCTGCCGGCTCCTTTGGCGCGAACATCACCTTTGCACAGGAACTGACCGAGGCCGTGAAGGGTGTTCCAAGGGCGTTCCTGGTGGCGAGTCTTCCACAATCCAGCATTGAGGTGGGTGGAACCCGGGGAGAGAGGGCGCTCAAGGAGCTGTCGAACGTCATCAAGCGGATTGCGAAGCCCTGGAGACCTGCGACCACTGATGAAGGCTTCGAGATCGTCCGGCGCAGACTTTTCCAGACCGGGATGAATCTGGCCACACGAGACTCCGTGGTAAAAGCGTTCAGCGATATGTACAGGGATCAGCCGGGCGATTTTCCCAGTGAGTGCCGGGAACTGGCCTACCGCAAGAAGATGGAGGCCAGCTACCCCATCCACCCGGAGCTGTTCCTGCAGTTTGAGCAGGCCTGGGCCACTCTCGAGAAGTTCCAGCGGACACGGGGTATTCTGCGGCTGATGGCGGCCGTGATACATGAGCTTTGGCAACGGGACGACCGGAACCTGCTCGTGATGCCCTCATCCATCACCCTCGATGCTTCCCGCGTGATGTCCCTGATCACGGAATGCCTCCCGGACGGCCCTCAATGGGAGGCGGTGATCAGCAAGGACATCGATGGCAGTGGTTCCCTGCCTCAGATCATGGATACAGGCAATCCCGGCCTGGGCCGATATTCGGCATCCCGCCGGGTGGCACGGACGATTTTCATGGGGTCAGCCCCCACGATCAACGCGAATTCCCCCGGACTGGATGATCAGCACCTGAGGTTGGGATGCTGCCAGCCGGGTGAGACCTCGGCAACGTTCGGTGATGCACTGCGAAGGCTGACCGACCAGGCTGTGCATCTGTATGTGGACAAGGGGCGGTATTGGTATTCCTTGAAGGCAACCGTGGGCAGACTGGCCCGGGAGCGTGCGGAGCAGTTGAAGGGAACCCCTGAGGTGAAGGCTGAGATCGTACGCCGGTTGAGGCAGGAGACTGAGAAGGGTGGATTTGGGGGTATTCATGTGGCGCCGGAGGGTTCCGGAGACATTGTGGATGAAACCCATGCCCGGCTGGTCATCCTGGGACCGGACTCATCCCACATCCGCAAGAAGCCGGACAGTTCCGCACGGGTTGCAGTGGAGGCCATGCTGACAACCCGGGGGAACACCCCTCGAATCTACCGGAACACCCTGGCATTTCTGGCACCAGACGCTGCGCGCCTGACTGAACTGGATGAATCGATCCGGCAGTACATGGCGTGGAAGAGCATAGATGACGAGGTGGAGGGGGGCGTGATGGACATCAGCAGCTTTGCAAAGGGTCAGGCCCGGACGAAGACTGATGAATCGGACCGTGCCTGTCGGGTGCGCCTGATGGAAACCTGGTCCTGGATTCTGATGCCGTTGCAGGAAGATGCCATGAAGCCGGAGATCGCCTGGGTTGAGTATTCCGTGCCCGGGGGGGATTCCCTCGCGCCGAAGGTATCAAAGAAGCTGATCGAAGGTGAGAACCTCATGACAGTTCTGGGTGCCTCACGACTGAAGATGGAGCTCGATCGCTATTTGTGGAAGAACTCGGACCATGTGAGCCTGAAGCATGTGGCTGATTGTTTTGCCACCTATATCTATCTGCCCAGGCTCACCAACCGGGATGTGCTGGTTAATGCGGTGAAGTCCGCCTTTTCGGACAGCCTGATTTGCGAGTACTTCGCCTATGCCAGCAGCCACGATCAGGAGCGGATGCGCTATGCAGGCCTCCAAATCACCCGGTTGACGACACATATCCAACTGGATGGGCTTAGTGTGTTGGTGAAGCCCCTTGCGGCTGAGAAGCAACAACAGATGGAGCAGCAGCAGCATGTCCAGCAGACCTCCCTGGGGTTGAAGGAAACCCCGGCAAAGGACGGATTCAGCGGGCCGCCACCTGCAGGAACCCCGCAGCAACCGCAAACACCCACACCACCCAAGGTACTGCCCAAGACGCGGTTTTATGGAACCATCACCCTGAACCCGACCAAGGCAGGGTTGGAATTCAGCGACATCCAGGCGGAGATCATCCAGCAGTTCACATCCAAGGTCGGCACCAAGGTGAAGATCATGGTGGAAATACAGGCGGAATCTGCTGAAGGCTTCGATCCTGCCATCATCCGGTCGGTGAGTGAAAACTGCAAAGTCCTGAAGCTGACCCAGGCGGAATTCTCAACATGACCTGTCAGGCATCAGCGTTTGCCTGCCATGACTGAACCGGCTTGGGGAAGGCAGCACTGGCCATAAAAGGGAGTGGGATCCGGGCTCACAGCTCCAGGAGCTCAGCCCTGAACGTCTGCCAGTTGTCGGCCGACATTTGTCTGGCAATGATCCTGAAGCGATCAAGGATGGCTTCCATGGGTGGTTTTGGGGCCAGAGGTTTCAATGGCTCAAGTACGCTGGGCAAGGCCGCGATGGCCGTTGTGGCCGCTCCAAGGCCCACATGGGTGTAGTGAGCCAGCATGGAGGGGGATGAATGGCCCACGATGCTTTGAACCACCGCCTGGGAAGTGCCTGCCTCCCGGCACAAACTCACAAAGGAATGGCGCAGGCTGTGAAACCCAACCTCCAGCACCGCGCGTTTCCCGGTTCCAGGCCCGGTCCCCGGTTTGTGGATGCGGACCCCCTGGCTTGCAAAGTGGTCCTGAATCGAATCAATGATCCTGCGTTTGCCGGTCCCTCCGGCAAGGTAGTCCTTTGCCATGGCAGGAAGAACGTAGTCGGGATCCTCTTTTGAGGCCGTTGTGAGGATCTCCCTGAGGGCTGGATGGATGGGGATGATGACAGGTTTGCCGGTTCTGCGGGCGGTTTTGCTGGGTACGCGTGTGATGATTCCCCGGGCGAGATCGGTCTCGGCCCAGCGAAGACCTGCGCAATCCTTCAGGCGCATCCCTGTGTAAACGCCAATGGCGAGCAGGGAACGCATCTCCCCATCCGCATTCTGGCAGACTTTGCGGAGTTCAACCGTTGTAAGTTCCCTTCGGCTGCATACTTCCAACTTTTTTCTGGAGATCTCACCCCAGGGATTTCTCTCCAGCCGCGCAGACCGCATCAGAACCCGAAACACTAGCTCAAGAACCCGCACGTGCTTGTTGTAGGTGCCGGGTGCCAGCCGTTCCAGATTCAGATGGGAGGCATACTCTGCAGCGAGGTCCGGCCCCACATCGGCCAAAGCCTTTACGTCCGGGTGATTTGCCTCCATCCAGGTGACGAACTGACCGAACTGCCCCTCATAGACCGCCAGAGTGTCCGCACCTGTATCAGGTCGATTGGGGGATGCCACGTACGCAGCCCAGGTCCGATCCAGATGCAATGGGGGATTCTGGGCATCCTCAAGTCTGGCCAGATCGGCCTTACGTCCAGCCAACCGGCTGTTGAGAACCTCCAGGGCTTCCACATCTGAGGCGATGGCAAATTGAGCCATCCATTTTGCCCGTGCTTCCTGAGCCTCCCTGCGGGTGGTGATGGGTTGACCTTCAGCATCCCGAAGCGCCTTTGTGGCTGTCTTGCCGTTCTGCCGCCAGGAGACGTAAAACGCCTTGCCCCGTTTGAAGAGATGTCCGGTTCGATGTTTCATGTCAAAAGTATGGTCCGCGTCTGGCCCGGTGGTGCCGAAAATTGCCTAGACACTTGGGGCCACATCCGTTCAGCTTTGCGCACATGAAAGAGATCGAGGCTCAGAAAGCATACAGAAAGCGTACAAGAATTGAAAAACACCAATGAAAAGGGCAGACGCGCTAGACTCAAAATCTAGTACTCGTGAGAGTGTGTGGGTTCGACCCCCTCCATCGGCACCATCAACAGTTTCACATAGGGCTTTCAATATTCGGCAGATGCGTTTCTGTCCATATCTCTTCTTACACAATCAGGCGAGCCTTTCCAAGAATGTTTGACGATACGATAACAGCCATTGCGACGAGTATTGGGGAGGCCGGCATTGCGGTCATTCGCATTTCCGGGGACGACGCAATCAAGGTGGCTGATCGCTGCTTTTCTGCTGCGGGGAAAGGAAGGCTCCCACTGGCCGAGGCGCCGACCCACACCATTCACTTTGGGTGGCTTATGCGGGGAACCCGGCGGATTGACGAGGTTCTCGTTTCGGTGCTACGAGCTCCAAGGACGTTCACCCGGGAGGATGTCGTCGAAATCTCCTGCCATGGGGGGGCGCTCCCTGCGCGAATGGTGCTGGAGACGGTGCTTGCCAATGGAGCACGACTGGCCGAACCGGGGGAATTCACACGCCGGGCATTCCTGAATGGCAGGATGGATTTGACACAGGCAGAAGCCGTGGCAGACCTGATTCATGCGCGCTCAGAGCTGGCAGTGCAGGCAGCCACGGCACAATTGAGCGGGGGTCTATCGTCCCGTCTTCGGGAAATTCGGGATGAACTGATCGATCCGCTGGCTCATTTGGAGGCTCATATTGACTTTCCGGATGAGGACATCGCGCCCGATACCCGGATAGAGATGGGCCTCAAATTGGACCGCGCGTTATGCAGAATCGATGCCCTCCTGAAGACGTCAAGGGAGGGGCAGATCCTTAGGAACGGGATTCGCACAGTTATCGTCGGGCGTCCCAATTCAGGCAAGTCCAGCCTGCTGAATCGCCTTTTGGGCCAGGATCGCGCCATTGTTTCCCCCATCCCGGGAACCACCAGAGATACCATCGAGGAAGTTGCCAACATCCGGGGATTGCCCATTTTATTTGTCGACACTGCCGGCTTGAGGATTGCCGAAAGCGAAATCGAGGAGGAGGGGATCCGAAGAACTCGCGAGGTCCGGGACCGGGCCGAACTCATCTTGCACGTGTTTGACGGCTCGGAATCCTTGACTGACGAGGATGTGAAGCTATTGGATGAATCGCAGGATAAGCCAAGCATCATTGTCTGGAACAAAATCGATCTTTCCCATCGGGCGAAGTTGCCTAGTGATATTAACGCCCCTCTGGTGGAGATTTCCTGTCTGACAGGGCAGGGGATCGAGGCCCTGAAGGATGCAATCAAAGATGTTGTCTGGTCCGGGGCAATCGAAGCCGAGGCTGTTGATGCAACGATCAACGCCCGACATCAGGAGGCCCTCAGGCGGGCGCGTGAAGGAACCTTGCTTGCGAAAGGTTCATTGGATCGAGTCGAAAGCATGGAGTTCGTGGCGATGGAGCTCCGGATAGCCATCGGAGCACTGGGCGAAATCACGGGACAGACCACAACCGAAGATTTATTGGACCAAATCTTCAGCCGCTTCTGTATCGGGAAATAGCATTAAGCCAGTCGCCGATTGGCCACATACCAATCCAAGGCGGTCTCAAGTCCCTTGCGTATTGAGTGGGTTGGGGAAAAACCAAGATGGCTGCTGGCGAGGGAAATGTCCGCCTGGGAATGCGCCACATCCCCGGCACGGAATGGGCCATATACGGCCTTCAAATTCGCAAGATCCGGGCGTTGCCGGGACAGCATCTCCCTGAGAAGGGAAAAGAGCTCGTTAAGGGTGGTGCGTTCGTTGAGCGCCACGTTGTATGAATGTCCAGCAGCCGTCGGCTTTGCATGGAAGGCGGCAAGGATATTGGCCTGCACCACATTCGCAATATAACAAAAATCACGACTTGTCTCCCCGTCACCATTGATTTTGATGGTTTCCCCCTTGAGCATGGCGTCTATCCACTTCGGTATAACCGCGGCGTAGGGGCCGTCAGGATCCTGCCGGGGTCCAAACACGTTGAAGTAGCGCAGTCCGATTACCTCAAGGCCATAGCAACGGTGGTAGACGTTTGCGAAAATCTCATTTCCAAGCTTCGTGGCGGCATAAGGGGAGAGGAGGCTGCCGAGTTGGCTTTCGACCTTCGGAAGACCGGGATGATCCCCATAGACGGAACTGCTGGATGCATAGACGAATCGGCGAACCCCGACCTTGCGCGCCGCCTCCAGCATGTTGATCGTCCCGTTCATGTTGACCTGATATGACGTGAGTGGATCTTCCAGGGAACGGGGAACCGAACCCAGCGCCGCCTGGTGTAGAGCATAATCCACCCCGGCGCAGGCCATCGAGCAATCGTCCGGGTTGCGGATGTCCCCTTCGATGAACTCAAAGCGTCCCCACTGCTCCGGGGAGACGTTCCGCCGAACCTCCTCCAGATTGTTCCGGAAGCCGGTTGCGAAGTTGTCGAGGCCTGTGACCCTCTGGTTCAGAGATAACAACTGCTCGAGCAGGTTAGAACCAATAAATCCGGCGCACCCAGTCACCAGCCATCGCCCTGAATTTGCGCAAAGTCTGTTCTGAACATCGGTATAGGGTATCATAGTCTGAAGGATTTGGGGACACTGGTTTAAGGAACTTTGGTCCCTGGGAGATTGAGGCCGAGCACCTGTGTGAGTGCCGCAAGACAGCGTTCATTTTCTTCCGAAGTTCCAATGGAGATGCGGATCCATTCCGGAAGTTGATATCCAGCCATCGGCCTTGTGATCACGCCCAGTTTCTGAAGCCCAGAAAACACTTTCAGCCCATCCCCGACGCGAACCAGAACGAAGTTGGCCGTCGAGGGCACGTATTCCAAACCCAATTTTTTGAGCGTCTTGGAATAAAGTTTCAGTCCTCGCTGATTGTTCTTTCGTGTTCGAACCGCATGCGATTGATCATCAAGGGCTGCAACTGCCCCGGCCTGAGCCACCGCATTCACGTTGAACGGCTCCCGGACCTTCTCAAGCTGCGCGATCAGATCGGGATGTCCAATGCCGTAGCCCAACCTGATGCCAGCGAGTCCATGGATTTTTGAAAAAGTCCGGACCAAAAGAAGATTCGGCCTTGAACCATCCCGGATGCCGGGGAGTAAATCCAGAGCACCATCCAGAAATTCGATATAGGCCTCATCCAACACAATCAGCACATGGGATGGAACGGCCTGAACGAAACTCTCCAACTGCGCTGGAGAGGCGGTTGTTCCGGTGGGGTTGTTGGGATTGGCGACGAACACCACCCGGGTGTCATCCCGGATTGCAGCAAGCATCGCATCGAGATCGTGTCCATGGTTCCGGGCAGGAACCACGGTCAGGGCGGCACCGGAGAGAGCGGTTACAATCGGATAAACTGCAAAACAGTATTGGGATACCACCGCCCCGGTGCCGGGGCGCAGCATCGCGTGGCCCACCATCTCGAGAACCTCATTTGATCCGTTGCCAAGAACGAGGTTTGATGTGGTAACGCCGAGGTGGGTTGCGAGCTTCTGTTTTAGATGGAATGCGCTACCATCCGGGTAAAGATGAGCCTTCCCCAGAGCATTCCGCATGGCGGCCACCGCACGCCGGGAGGGCCCCAGAGGATTTTCGTTGGACGCCAGTTTTATGATCGAACCCGGCTCCAAGCCCAGTTCGCGAGCCACTTCTTCGATTGGCCGACCGGGTTGATAGACAGGCAAAGTTGCGAGGCAAGGATTGAATTCAACTTCAGATGACATGATATACAGGGGTGCGGATGGGCCTCAGGAATGGGTAATATCGTCGCCGGGGAGCTTTTCTCCGGAACCGGGATAAAGATTGTGGTAATCCACGGCCTGCACGCCGATGATGGCGGCAACCCCCAGAATATCGTGGGCATTTGATCCACGGGAGACATCCGCCGCAGGGCGGTCCAAGCCAAGAAGAATCTGCCCATAGGCATTCGCCCGGGCGATATGGCGCACAAGCTTGCTCGCGATACTTCCAGAATTCAGATCGGGAAAGACCAGGACGTTGGCACTACCTCCCAATTTGCTATCGGGAAGCTTGCGCGCGGCGATCTCAGGAACTATGGCGGAGTCCACCTGCAAATCCCCGTCAAAGTCGGCGGCAAGCCCTCGTTCGTGTGCTTTCTTCTCTGCCAATGCCGTTGCAGCCTGAACCTTTCCAACGCTGGGATGACGGGCGCTGCCCTTGGTCGTAAATGAGAGCATGGCAACCCTAGGTTTGACGTTCAGAAGGTGCCGTGCCAGTTGGGCCGTTGATACAGCGATGTCCGCCAGTTGATCCACGGTTGGATCAGGGATCACTCCGCAGTCGGCCATGAAGATGACCCCATTCTCTCCAAACCGGGTGTCCTCCACTTCCATGATGAGACAACTTGAGGCAGTGGTCATCTGGGGGGCAACTTTGATGATTTGAAAAAGGGGTCTGAGCACTCCGCCACCGGACTGGTTTGTTCCAGAGACAAAACCATCCGCCTGATGCATCGCAACCATCATGGCACCAAAATAATTTGGCTGGAGCATGGCTTCGCGGGCCTCGAATTCCTTCATCCCTTTCTCTTTGAACCTCCGCAACACTTCAAACCGTCGGGCAAAGTTGTCCAACTCTTCGCTCTCCGCCGGATTGATGATCCGGATTCCCTGCAGGTTGATGTTCAGGGCCTGGGCGGTTTCCTTGATCCGGGTGCGGTCCCCAAGAAGGATCGGAGCACCCAGACGCAGGGACTGAAATTGCCGCGCCGCCTGCAACACCCGTGGCTCGCCTCCCTCAGGGAACACGATGCGTTTGGGGTGCCTTTGCAGCTTCTCAATCACACTGCCGATGAATCGCATGAGGATTTAGTAACCCATCGCGGCGGGAATCGCAATCCGCATCTGCTCCGGCACCACATCCAGACTGGCAAGTGCAGTAGGCCGTAAGGGATGAACTGGTGCGGAAACATCCCCTTGAAATGTACGGATTGTTTTTTTGAAACTTTTTCGCTTCTGGCGTGTCATCTCGGCAGGGGGAAGAACCTCCTGATAAACAAAAAAAGGAAAGGTTATTAAAATTATGCGAAATAGATGGATGGCTGGACTTCTTGCAGGCGCGATGGTGATTGTCAGTTCTGAATCCGTATGGGCTGCAAGGCCGAACGATGGCAGGGTGGAGTTTGGTGAAATCCCCCACTCACAGTCCCGAGGAGAATTCGTAGATGTGAACATTGGCAAGGGGATGATCGCACTCACTGCAAAACTGATCGCAAAGCAGGATCCGGAGGCAGCCTCCGTCCTGATCGGGATCGACTCTGTTCGACTGAATGTGGTTGGCTTGGATGAGGAGAACGCCCTGCAGGTCCGTCAAAAGGCGAAAAGTCTGACAACCAGCATGGATCAAGCAGGGTGGATCAAGATCATTACGACCCACCAGAAGGGGCAGGATGTGAGTGTCCACCTTAAGACCAATGCTCGTAACTCAGTGCAGGGGCTTACTCTCGTGTCGATCGAGGATGGCAGGGAGGCTATTTTTCTGAACGTAGTTGGGAACATTCGCCCAGAACAGCTGACAATCCTCGGAGACAGGTTGCAACTCGAGACGTTGGAAAAGGCAGGGGAATCCGTAAGGAGTCATAAATGAGGCCGCCCGGCCGGGACACTTCCCAAGAGGAAGAGAGGTTTATTGGCGCCTGGCGGTGCTTCGCGCGGCCAGACGCTCCAAATCCCGGTTGCCAAATTGCTCTGTCTTGTTGACTGCAACTGTGCGTGTGCGTTCATCAACATGGCGCCATACCTCTGAATGGCCATCTGCAAAACTCAACGCATAGCTGTAATCATGACGCCGAGCCGAAATCGCCGGAAAGTCGAACCAGATCCGAGCTGTGGGATCGGTGACGAAAAAGCCATCATTGATGCTGCGCTCATCCTCATCGAGAATCACCCAAAGGTCTGCGGGTTTGCGCAACTCCGCATCCTTGGCGAAAAAGGGAACAAAAGTGTCGCCCACGGTGGATGGAACGGGATTGGCCCCGGATGGACGACCGCCCATGAAGGAGTTCATGGAGTAACTCCTGACAGCAGAGCGAACCGCCCCTCTGGAACCGTAGTCGGTGGGGCAGCGATAGATCAGGGTATTCTGGTTGTAGGGATAAAGTTTTCCCTTTTCCAGAAGCGCGATGTTCGTTGCCTGATCAGATTGGGACATGTCACCCTGAACCCAGACATTCGGGTTATCCATGGGATAGGACTCAACGAGGGAACCACCGTTATCCTGTGCATACATCGTCCATGCGAAGCCAAGGTTCCGAAGATTGGACATGCAATTGGTCCGCTGCGCCTTCGTTTTTGCCTTTCCCAACACGGGCAGAAGCAGCGCGGCAAGCGTCGCGATTGTGGCAATCACGGCTAGCAATTCGAGGAGCGTAAAGCCCCGGTTACGAATTGGCTGGTTCATACAGTTGTCCAGACACAGGATTATTTCTTAGAGCACCGTATTCCCAGGCTCGAATGATGGCAAGCGATTTTTTGGATTTTTCGCACCTTCCGCCCGACATAGGAATCGAGCGACATGGAACGGGAAATGACCCGAAGGGCGCGCGATACAGTTGAGGCCTTGGGGTAGGAGTTGCCGCGCCGCCCTCGGAAGCATCGTGTCCCAGGTATCATCCCTCCGGAACATCTTCAGCGGGGGGGTAGTGATGCCGGGAGGCTCGATCGTTCCACAATCGGGACTTGACGTTATGAGCCAAGTGTGTTCGAGTGACGCTGAGACCTCTGTATCAAGAAAAAGAACAACCTATGAACCGGTTTTATTCGACGTTTTTTGCCATAATGGCGCTGGCACTCTGTGATTCC
Source organism: uncultured Verrucomicrobia subdivision 3 bacterium (assembly GCA_903913865.1). Lineage (GTDB taxonomy): Bacteria > Verrucomicrobiota > Verrucomicrobiia > Limisphaerales > UBA8199 > UBA693. The sequence continues at coordinate 67,360 of CAIWMU010000142.1, read as the reverse complement.
CGTGCACAAGTATGGATCAGTGAGGTAGTTCCCAATACCCCAGGGGCGGATACAGGGAACGAGTATTTTGAGCTTAGAGGCACCCCCAATTTATCCCTTTCAAACTACTACCTGATCAGTCTGGAGGGGCAGGGAACAACAGGGCGGGGGGACATCAATCAGTTTTTTGATTTGGGAGCCTTTTCACTGGGAGCAAACGGCTACCTGTTTGCACGCCAGGCAGGTAGCAAATATTCCAACGTGCATCCGGACGCTACCGTCATGGAGAATACCGTCGGAACTGGATGGGGGCAGGTCAACGGCGCGGGTAGCACCGTCGGCCATACTGCTGACGGAACCCAGGTGGATCTTGAGAATGCAGCAACGACAATTCTGTTGGTGAACATTGGGGCGGGGATTGTTCCGACCAACACCATTGATCTCGATACGAACAACGATGGCGTGCTGGACCTCCCGACAGGTTGGACCGTGGCGGATTCTGTGGGCATTATGGATGGGTCAGCGGGTGCCGCAGCCACCGACTTCTCTTATGGAGCGATAACGTTCCGAGCACCAGATACCAACGGCGCATATGTTGGAAGCTGCGCCTACGGCAACATCATCAACATACCCGGACCGCTGACGACCTCCGCCGGAACATTCTACGTCGGGCGCAAGGGGGAATCCACTGGATCGACAGCAAATGACTGGATAGGAGCCATCGTGAACGGGGCAGCAGCGAGCCCTCTCGCGTTCTATTTCTACAGCGCCAGCGATCCTGCCTACACGGGGATGCTTCTCGCTGACATGATTTATGGTGGCCCCAACGCCAGCAGTGCGCCTCTCGGTTCCCTTTCCTACACCCCTACAATCAACGGTGGGCGATTCACCAATTTCACCCAACTTGCTGTTGGCGGCCCGATTGGGGATGTCGCCATCGATCCAAGAGACAACACAACGATCCTTTTCACAGTGGACAATGATGTCGGCGGGGGCATCTACCGGGCGACCAAGGTGGCAGCTGGCAACTGGGCCGTGGACTCCACACCCGTAGTCACAGGCCTTGACCGTCCTTCGGGCCTTGTGGTGCAGGGGGATGGGACCCTTTGGTGGGTCCACGATGTAACCAAGGCATTGGTTCGCTTGAAGGCACCCTGGGCCGCAAACGTTCCCGAGCTTGTCATCACGAACTTCGGCCTTTCCCTCACTGATGATGACCCCATTGACCTGACCTTTGCTCCGTCCAACTTTACAGGCACTTTAGGGCGTCCAAACTGTCTGGTGATTGCCGACCGTGGCAGTGACAGCGATACCTACAACGCTCTTTATGTGGTTGACCCAACCCTCGCAATCGACTCCCAAACGAATAACGTTTTTTTGGCGGACCCGACAGCAAGTGGATTGGGTTGGAGCGATCTGACGGCAATCACCTCCCTCCCACAATCAGGTGAGGTTGTCGCCCTCAGTTCAGATGGGGCAATCACGGCAGTGGACGGTAACGGAGTCACCCGATCCATCAGCCTCGGGTCCATTATTCCGACAGCGGGAACGGGGCTCGCGCTCGATCCGACCACTGGGAAGCTATGGGTGGCGGATGACGTTCTGGACGAAGTTTGGTCTGTCGATCCCACCCCGGGCAACACATCGCCCGCCGTTAAGGAACTCAGCTTCCCGCTCGTGGATCCGACCAAGACCTACAGGCAGATCAAGTTCCATGATCCGGGCATGGCCTTTTCAACCAATGGAGCATTCCTCGTTGTGTCAGACTTCAATACGGCCGGCGGGGGCGGTAGGTTGCTGGTTTTTCATAATGAGGGCTTTGTTGTTCCAACCTTCGCCATTACCAACGTGATACAAACTGCTCAGGGGGTTCAGTTGCGCTGGACGCCAGCCGGAAATGTGAAATATGCTGTCAAGCGGGGAACCGACGTCTCCTCCCTGACTGGGTTCGTTGATATTGCCACCAACCTTACAACCACAACCTTCACGGACACCAAACCACCGCCCTCTGGAAGTTATTACAGGATCGTTGCGAAGCCTTGAAAGGTGATTGACACAGATTTCTGATGCGTATAAAAAATAAACAGCTCGAATAGAAAAATATGAAGCACATCACCACATCGGTAGCCCTGATTGGAGTACTCACCACCGTCGCCAATGCCCAGGTCTGGATTAATGAAGTTCTGACCAATCCGAACGGAAGCGACAGCGGGGCCGCCTTTGGAAACGAGCATTTTGAGTTGAGGGGAACTCCGGGAATCTCCCTCGCAGGCTATTACTTCTTAAGCATTGAGGGGCAAGGCACGACAGGGAGAGGGGACGTCAACCAGTTTTTTGATCTAGGGGCTTTCTCTATCGGGGCAAACGGCTATCTATTTGCCCGCCAGAACTTTAGCCCTTACACATCCACCGCACCCGGAGCAACTGTGATCGCCAACACTGGCGGCCAGGGCTGGGGACTCACCGGGGCCAGCACCGTCGGCCATAGTGGGGACGGCACTCAAGTCGATCTTGAAAACTCAGCCACCACGATGCTGCTCATCCACAAGGGAATCGGTGCGGCCCCAACCTTGACATTGGATTTGGACACGAACGACGATGGCATTTTGGATCTTCCGGCCGGTTGGACTGTTGCTGATTCCGTAGGGATTCTGGATGGGGCGAGCGGTGCCGCAACCGACTTCTCCTATGGGGCGGTGACGCTCCGGGTGGGCGGTTTGGGAACCAGTGTTTCTGGCACCATGGTCGATGTTCCGGGCACTTCGCCCACTACCGCAGGTGCCTTTTATGTCGGGCGTAAGGGTGATTCCACTGGATCAACCGCAAACGACTGGGTTGGTGCGATTCTAAATGGAGCGCAGGCAGATGCTCTGAACATCACCTTCGCCAGCACAAGTGATGACTTCTATTTGGGCAAGAAGCTTCCCGATATGGTTTTTGGCGGCCCCAATCCGATTCCTGAGCCTGGGTTGGTTTCCTTACTGGCTTTGGGAGGCTTGGGCTTTCTGTTGCGCCGCAGGCAAAATTAGCCCGGCAGAAGGGCTTCTCTCCGTCAGTCAGGTTCTCAGGACACGGTAGTAAAGTGTTACTCGCCGAAAGATACCACATGGGAAATCACATGAACCTGACCTGTGCCTTTGGAAGTAGGGGGACTGCTGGCAGAAAACATGCCAGCGGGTTCACCTTGATCGAGCTCTTGGTCGTCATAGCGATCATCGCCATTCTTGCGGCGATGCTCCTGCCCGCTCTCTCCCGCGCAAAGACGAAAGCACAGCAGATCAGTTGCATGAGCAACCTGAAGCAACTGGGGCTGGGGTGTGCCATGTATGCCAATGATTTTCGAGGCCATTACACTGCCCCCACCTGGTATCCTCCACAACGCGCCAGCATTCCTGCAGGTTCAGACCGGTCGCCGGGTGATGACGATCTGAGTTTTCTGTTTCCGCAGTATCTCTCCGCAACGAAGGTTTTTACGTGTCCCAGCACCCGGAACACTGTGCGTCCCGACAAGTGGGCCTCAAAACCGGGATCAACCGAGCAGGTGCTTGAGGATCTCGTCATTCTTGCTCCATATAATCCCCAGGGAGCCAATGGGCTTAGCTACGAGGTTTTTGGCTTGTTCACAGGAAGCGGGATCACCTCTCCCAAAAAAACGGAGCAGGCGATTCTCAGCTATTCGATTCAGAATTCACCCCAGTTTTTGGGGCAGAAAGTTTCTCCCGCTTTGGTCTTTTTGATGGTTGATGCCGACAGGGGCAGCACCGAACCGGTAGTGTTCGCCAAAGCCAATAACAGCAACTTTCCCGATCAGGAGGATAACCATGGCAAGGACGGGGCAAATATGAATTTCTGCGATGGCCATGCCACCTATGTCAAACGAGCCAAGTGGCTTGATGTTTGGGATCTCTCACAGGATACGGCACGAAGTTCGAAGGCACTTCGGTAATTCGACAGCCCTGGCTCTTGTTAGATTATGCGAATAGCAACACTCTTGGTCGCCCTGATCATCAACTGGGTAGCCCAGTCCTCCGGGGCTGAATCCAATCGGTTGAACGTCCTTTTCATCGCGGTGGATGATCTGCGACCCGAGTTGGGTTGCTATGGAAACAGTGTTGTCAAATCCCCAAACATTGACCGTCTGGCCGGTCAGGGCATCCGGTTCAACCGTGCCTACTGCCAGTTCGCACTCTGCAATCCTTCCAGATCCTCACTCTTGACTGGACGGCGACCTGAGACTCTCAAGGTTTACACTCTTGAGGCGTTCGTAAGGGACAAGAACCCCGACGTCACGACCCTGCCACAGCTATTCAAGCAGACCGGTTACGAAACCCGCAGCTTCGGAAAGATCTTCCATGTCGGAAATGGGAACCATGATGACGCGGAATCCTGGAGTGTTCCTCCCTGGCATACCGCGCGGGATGACAAGTCTGGCACCAGGTCAGCCACCAGCGGGGGTAATGCTTCCAAAGCAAACCGCAAAGCAGGTGGGCCCAGCGATGGCAAGGCTGATGAGGTCGATCCAGACACACCAGATCACTCGGGCGAACTTCCCTTTGGTGACCCTAACGTTCCGGACGAAAAGCTGATTGATGGTCAGATCGCCAGACACGCGGTTGCAGCACTAAAGGAAATGGGTAAGCAACCCTTCTTTTTGGCCGTAGGGTTTCACAGGCCCCACCTGCCTTTTGTCGTGCCGAAGAAGTATTGGGACTACTACCAACCGTCCACTATCCCATTGGCAACAAACGATTTTCTCCCGGATGGAGCACCGGCCTTCGCAAGCAATGACTCAGCAGAGTTGCGCCGCTACATGTCGATTCCAACCAAGGGGCCAATCGCCAGGGAGACGGCCAAAAAGTTGGTCCATGGCTATTTTGCTTCGGTCAGTTATGTTGATGCGCAGGTGGGCCTCATTCTGGCGGAACTGGACCGTTTGGGACTTCGGTCCCATACAGTTGTCATTCTTTGGGGGGACCATGGCTACCAGTTGGGCGAACATGGCACATGGACCAAACGCACCAACTGGGAGATGGCGACACGTGCACCGTTAATTCTCTCTGTTCCCGGGCAGTCTTCCGCTGGTAGAGCGACCGACGCCCTTGTTGAATTTGTCGATATTTACCCCACCCTGGCAACCTTGTGCGACATCAAACTCCCCCCGGAGCTTGAGGGGATCAGCCTCTCCCCATTGGTGAAAAATCCACAACTGCCTTGGAAGACGGCTGCATTCAGCGTTTACACCAAAAACGTTCCGGAGATTGGAAAAGTATTTGGTCGTGCGATGCGGACTGATCGTTTTCGCTTCATCCGGTGGACATCGCCTTCAACCAACCGGGCCTTCTGCGAGCTTTACGATCATAGCATCGATCCCATGGAAAATGTGAATCTCGCCGACAAGCCTGAGAGTCGTGAAACAGTGGAGCGTCTATCTGGCATGCTGAAGACTGGCTGGCGGGGAGCACTTCCAGACAAGCAGAGCCGGTAATTCGGTCTCCATCAGTCCTGAGCGTTTTGGCCATCCAAATCCGATCCGCGTTACTTCAAAGAAGGTCAGTCGTCTTTTGCCACTCGAACAAACCGGGGGCGGTCACTGTTTGTTATCTGGCATGTGTATTCGCTCCCGCTGGCCGTGATATTGTTCATCACCGCCGCCCAGGAGACTAGATTCGACGCCCCCTCGAGCCTGTAGCGCCCGCCTGGCACCGAACCCCAGGTGACCTTCACGGCATTGTTGGTGCGCTCAATCCTCGTGATGGAAAATGGCCTCTCATAAGGATTTCGGAAAGTCATCGTAACCGGCATATGATCGCTCGCTGCCGCACTATCACCCGCTTGCAGGGGGGAAATCAGGGGCGTCACCCTGTCAGATCGGAAGACCTGGCTGCTGGTTATGTTTTCATAAAGCAGGCTGCAGGGCAGCACATAGTCAAACCTGATCGTCGGGCTTGGATTCTGGATGGACCATGTTCGCTCATCACCGGTAAACGGGTTTCTGGGTGAGGTCACAGCAAGCCCCGTTGCCTTGTTGGCCATCGTGTTAATCGCATCAAGTTCAAATTCGCGCGGCCGGTAGATGTCCTCATTCATATCCCCAACCAGAACATAAGGATGCAGGGAATTGGCCGGGAGAAAAACTCTGGTAAAAAAGTTGGACACCGCCCGGGCCTCAGCGCCACGCCGGGTTGCACTGTCCTGATCAGGATGCGCTTTCAGGTGTGTGGTAAAAAAATGCAGTGGCTGATCAAAGCCCGGAACTGCGATCTGAGCCTCAAACAGATCCCGGGTATAAACACCGGCATAGCCGAAGGCCGAGATGTCGCTCCGACCCAGCCATGATTGGGAACGGATGATGGGAAACCGGCTTGCCACCACACTGCGCTCCCCGCCATCAGTCCGGGGGCCCGTGCCCAGAAAGTAATCCGGGAGATAGGCCGCGACAAAGTTGGTCATCAGGAGGTAGTTTGAATTCGTCTCTGGAATCTCTTGGAAACCTATGACATCCGGCTTTAGGTAACGAAGTTGGCGCCCTATCGCCTGCACCTGAAGCGAGTTGGTAGTCCAGTCAGGAACATCCCGCCCAAGCACGTTGTAGGTGAGCACAGAAACGCTCTGGACAGTTGGGTCCCCGGTGAGGGTCACCATGTCAAAACGGAGCGTCCCAGCGCTGCCATAGACGTTTGTGGGGTTGCAGGTGACATAGCCGCTTAAACCGGAGCCAGTGGCAGTGGACTCGAACTCGGTTACAAATCTAAAAGCAAATCTCGGGTTGTTTTCCACACCAGCCACCCCAACGAAGCTGGCAGTCTGGCCGTTCTTCCAGGTCTCAAAGGGCATGGTCACAAGCTGAAGATCGCGGAAGTCTATCCCGTTGGTGGTATACTGCAGACGAGTGTATTTGCTTGCCGTGTTGCTGTTGCGCAGATCCCAAAGAAGTCGAAGGTTGCTCCACCCAACGGTTGGAACATTGAAACGCACTCCATTTTGTTTATTCTGGGTGCTCTGGGCAGGCCATGTGGTGATCCGCCAATTGCTGTTGTCGACTGTATCAGGATCGGAGGACCCATTCGGGATGGTGTATGTCCCAGTAACACCACCCAACACAACGGCCACTCCGGCGCCAATGGCCGGGGAGAGTGTCCCGGTGGTCTCGTTTCCATCGGGAACAGGACTGTTGAAGTTCCAGAGGGCCACCACCGAGGCATGGCCTGCAAGGGAGATCAGAACCATGGAGACAGGCAGCGCCCGGAAGAGCATTTTGACAAACCGGAAGCGGGTAAAGGATTGAGGCATGAGTTGGATGGTAACTTGAACCTCAGGAAATTCCCTAACAGCGCTCAAGTCAAGTTTCATCTGGGCACAATCCTCCCTCCGGCGGCAAATGGAGGGTGTGGGAGAGGATTTGTGAGATTTTTTGAAAAAAGCCTTGTGAAACTTTTCACATTGATGCAAGTTTTCGGCGCTCTGTAATAAAAGTTGACACCGGGGTGACCGCTGTGCCTTGGTATTAGTAATCTGCACGATGCGTCTGTTTAATCTAATAGTGTCGTCGGTTCTGGCTTCGGCCGGGGCCACGACTTTTGCTGCTGAGGGTGCCCATGCTGAAGCTGGGGCCGCAGTCGCACACCATGAACTGACGGCCAAAGCCGTTGAGCTGTGGAACATTGGAGGTTTTCCAATCACCAACTCCATGTTGGTGACATGGATCGTAGCCCTCGTGCTGATCACCTTCGCGCAGGTGGCAACCCGCAAGATGACCCTTGTTCCGTCGGGTGCTCAGAACTTTTTGGAATGGCTTGTGGAAGGACTCTACGGATTCCTTGAAGGGGTGATTGGCAGTGAATTGGTGAAGAAGACCTTCTGGTTTTTTGCGACGATCTTTTTGTTCATTCTTTGGTCCAACTGGCTGGGACTCCTTCCCGGGATCGGGACTGTGGGTTATGGGCACACCGGAGAGCATGGATTTCAAGTTTCAGAGCCATGGTTCCGTGGTGCCAACGCCGATTTGAACATGACCTTGTCGATGTCTGTCACCTTCTTTGTTTGCTGGATTGTCTGGGCTCTGCAGGCAAATGGTCCGATTGGGTTCTTGAAGCACCTGTTTGCGCCCAAGGGGGAAACCACAGGACTCCTGAAGATGTTGATGATTCTTGTGTTTCTCGCGGTAGGTGTCCTCGAAGTGGTATCCATAGCATTCCGCCCGGTCTCGTTGAGCTTCCGGTTGTTTGGAAATATATTTGCGGGTGAAAACATGCTGGAGTCGATGGCGAACCTCGTTCCAAGCTGGCTCGGTCGTGTCCTTATTCCCATTCCGTTTTACTTCATGGAACTTTTGGTCGGAATTGTTCAGGCACTCGTTTTCATGCTGCTCACTGCAGTGTTCACGATGCTGATTTGTCAGCACGATGAGGACCACGGGCCTGCACATCACTAACTGGACTCGGGAAACCCAGGTTTCTGGAGTGACCCGGTTCTAAAAACTAATTTCGTCGGTTTGACCGTGTTCAATCGCGGGGATCGACGAGGCAAGAAAGGAAAATAACTATGTTGATGCCAATATTGGCAGAAATGACCGGCAACATTCACGTCGGTCTCGCCGCACTCGGTGCGGCAATCGGCGTGGGCCTGATCGGTGCAAAGGCTTCTGAAGCGGTGGGACGCAATCCCGGCGCGGCAACGAAGATTCTCGTGCAATCGATTCTGGCGATCGCCTTCGCAGAAGGCATCGTGTTCTTCGCCATCTTTTTGGCGACGAAGGCCTGGCCGGCATAAGCTGGTCCGCACACGTCTGGCCGGGGTGGCGGTGTAAAAACCCCATCCCGGTCTCGTGTCACAAGTGATTTTGATAGTATGAATTTCATCATGTTCATGTCCGCAGGAATCGTGGGCGATACCGCCCGTGAATTCGGAGTTGATTGGCCCCACTTTATTGCCCAGATAATCAGCTTTGGGATAGTCGCCTTTCTGCTCCATCGCTTTGCCTACAAGCGCGTTGTTGAGATGCTTCAGGAGCGGCGTCAGATCATCGCCGAAAGCATGTCCAATGCTGAGAAAATGAAGAGCGCCCTTGCCCAGGCAGAGGCCCAGAGGCGCGAAACGCTGACTGAGGCCAATGCCCAGGCAGTAAAATTGATTGAGGAAGCGCGTGCTGCTGCAGCCCGAGTCCAGGAACAGGAAACTCAGAAAGCAATCGCCGCAGCCGAACAGATCATTGCCAAGGCAAGGGAAGCCTCAGCTGCGGATCACGCCCGAATGTTGTCTGAACTGAAGCGCGAGGTGGGGAGGCTGGTTGTTCAGACCACAGCAACGGTAACTGGAAAGGTTCTCACTCCCGACGACCACAAACGGATTGCAGAGGAAACTGCCCGTCAGGTGGCCCTGTAAGAACCACTTCCGCAACACCCAATGAAGATCCCCAAACAAGCCAGAAGGGAAGCAAAGCATTTATTTCGGGCCTGCATCGTGGGCAGTGTGCTGGATGAGTCTCGCGTCAGGGAGACTGTGAAGAAGGTGATCGAAGTAAAACCTCGCGGCTACTCGCCATCCTGACCCAGTTTCAGCGTCTGGTGAAGCTTGATCTGGAAAGACGGAAGGCAGTGGTTGAAAGTGCAGTCCCACTTGGACAGGATTTGCAGGACTTGGTTAGGGCCAATCTTGCCAAGGCTCACGGACCTGCCTTGAATGTTTCCTTTTTACAAAACGAGTCGTTGATTGGGGGATTGCGCATCAAGGTTGGGAGTGACGTTTACGATGGAAGCATCCAGGCAAGGCTGAAGGCACTCGAAGAGTCCTTTTGAACCATACCGCATTTTTGAGTTTTGATTTGAACGAATATGAGCAACTTACTTCAGGAAATTGAGTCGCAGATAGCCGGGGTGAAGACATCCACGGCAAAGCAGAACGTCGGCACCGTCCGCGAGATTGGGGACGGCGTTGCCAAGATCGAAGGTTTGACCGATGCGATGCTTAACGAGATGTTGGATTTCGGCAACGGAATCGTTGGGCTGGCTTTGAATTTGGAGGAAACCGAAGTCGGCGCCATTATTCTGGGCGATTATACGAAAATCAGGGAAGGCTCGGAGGTTCGCACGACAGGCAAGCTTCTGCAGGTGCCTGTGGGCAAAGGGTTGCTTGGCCGAGTTGTGAACACCCTTGGGCTGCCTGTGGATGGAAAGGGAGCTGTTAAGTCCGACGTTTCCTATCCCGTGGAAAAAATCGCACCCGGCATCATCAAACGCAAGTCGGTGACGCAACCCGTGCAGACCGGCATCATGGCAGTGGATGCGATGATTCCGATTGGCCGTGGCCAGCGCGAGCTCATTATTGGCGATCGTTCCACCGGCAAGACGACGATATGCGTTGATACGATTATCAGCCAGGCCCGCCTTAACAAGGCTGCCGAGGATTCCGGGGATAAGACCCACCGTCCGCTTTATTGCATCTACGTGGCGATCGGTCAGAAGCAGTCCAACATCGCGCGTGTTATTTCGGTTCTCGAAGAGGCTGGTGCGATGCCCTATACCATCGTTCTCGCAGCTTCTGCCTCTGATTCCGCCACCAACCAATACCTTGCGCCTTTTGCCGGAGCGGCGATGGGAGAATGGTTCATGGACAACGGGATGGATGCCCTGATCATCTACGACGATCTTTCCAAGCACGCTGTTGCATATCGTCAGGTCTCCCTGGTGTTGAAGCGTCCCTCAGGTCGTGAGGCATACCCTGGTGATGTGTTCTACCTGCATAGCCGCCTTCTGGAACGTGCTGCCCGTGTCAACGAGAAGTTCGGGAATGGATCTCTCACTGCGCTGCCAATCATCGAAACCCAGGCGGGCGATGTATCAGCCTACATTCCGACAAACGTCATCTCCATCACCGATGGCCAGATTTATCTGGAAACCGATCTTTTCTACCAGGGCGTTCGTCCTGCGATCTCGGTCGGTCTCTCGGTGTCCCGCGTCGGATCAGCCGCGCAGGTGAAGGCGATGAAACAAGTTGCGGGCCGACTGAAAGGTGACCTTGCACAGTTTCGGGAATTGGCTGCATTCGCCCAGTTTGGTTCAGATCTCGATGCGAAAACACAGGCGCAGATTGAGCGTGGCAAGCGGATCATTGAGGTGTTCAAGCAGCCCCAATATCGGCCTATTGCGTTGGAGGCTCAGGTCGCGATCCTTTGGACTGTGCAAAACTCGATGATGGACGATGTGGCCGTCGAGAAGATCAAAGACTTCCAGACCAAGCTGACGGACTATCTTTCGAGCCGGAAGACTCAACTGATGGCCAAAATCGCCCAGGAGAAGGCCCTCAACGATGCTCTGATCTCGGAACTCAAAGCAGCCGTGGTCGAATTCAAACAAACCTACTCCAAGTAACCGATGCCCAGCACCCGCGACATCCGCCGACGCATCAAGTCGGTCAAGAACACGGCGCAGATCACCAAGGCCATGCAGATGGTCTCGGCGTCGAAGATGCGCAAGGCACAGCAGTCCGCTCTAGCAGGCAGGCCCTATGCCGAGGTGATGAATGACGTCTTGAGCGAGATCGCTGCCGTGGCGGGTGAGTCCAGGCATGCATTGATGGAACAGCGGCCGGGGAAGCGCCGTGGGGTCATTCTTGTGACTTCCGACAAGGGATTGTGCGGTGCCTTGAACAGCAACATCCTTCGTGAGGCCTCCAAGTTTGACAGGGACACAACACTTTACATCACCGCTGGAAGGAAGGCCGCGCAGTTCGTCGCCCGCACCCGGCGGCAGCTCAAGGCCGAGTTCACCTACAAGGACACTCCGCAGTTCAGTGAAGCACGTGCCATCTCCAAGTTCGCCAGGGAGCTGTTCCTGAGCGGGGAGGTTGACCGTGTGGATGTTCTTTTCACGAACTTCATTTCGACGTTGAACCTCAAACCCGTGGTGATTCCACTTCTCCCGGTCGGCGAAATCAAAGGCGTCTCCTCCGATGTGAAAGGGGAGGCCATGAGCCACGAGCTAACACGCAGTGGCACTGAGTTCATCTTCGAGCCAAGTCTCGAATCGGTGATGGAAGCGATGCTTCCCCACTATCTCAACTTTCAGGTTTATCAGGTGCTGCTCGAGTCTCGTGCCAGTGAGCAAAGCGCCCGCATGGTGGCCATGAAGAATGCGACGGACAACGCCCAACAACTCATCAAGGATCTTACCTTGGAATACAACAAGATGCGCCAGGCAGCCATCACAAAGGAACTTCTGGAAATCTCCAGTGCGGCCATGGCTTTGGGATGAGCTCCTCCATCCACACTAATATATAACACTGCCCCCCACCCACTCTTATTTCACTGCATGAATAAAGGCAAAATAGTTCAAATCATCGGCCCGGTCGTGGATGTTGAGTTTCCGGACCTGTTGCCGGGAATCTACAACGCCCTGACCGTGGACTTCACGGTTCAGAACTCAAGCACCAAGCTGACTTTGGAGGTGCAACAGCACCTCGGAGACAACTGGGTGCGAACTGTCGCGATGTCCAGCACCGAGGGACTCAAGCGCGGGCTCGAGGTTCTTGACACCGGCGCCCCCATTTCCATGCCCGTTGGAGAGGGCGTTATGGGCCGGGTCCTTGACGTCACAGGAAACCCTGTCGATGAGCGGGGCCCGATCAAGGCCGACAAATACTACCCCATTCACCGTCCGGCACCTGCTCTTATTGACCAGTCCACATCCCCTCAGGTTCTGACCACCGGTATCAAGGTGATCGACCTGATCTGTCCCTTCTTGAAGGGTGGCAAGGTCGGAGCATTTGGTGGTGCAGGCGTTGGTAAGACCGTCGTGATCATGGAACTGATCAATAACATCGCCAAGCTGCATGGCGGTGTTTCGGTGTTCGCCGGGGTCGGTGAGCGGACCCGCGAGGGGAACGATCTTTACCATGAAATGTCCGAGGCTGATGTCATCAAGCAGAAGAATTTGAGCGAATCGAAGATCGCGCTGGTTTATGGCCAGATGAATGAGCCACCGGGTGCCCGTTTGCGGGTGGCGCTCTCCGGTCTGGCCATCACGGAATACTTCCGGGACGAGAAGAATCAGGACGTGTTGCTCTTCGTTGACAACATTTTCCGGTTCAGTCAGGCCGGTTCGGAAGTCTCCGCCTTGTTGGGTCGCACACCGAGCGCGGTGGGTTACCAGCCTACATTGGCGGCGGAAATGGGAGACCTGCAGGAGCGGATCACCTCCACGAAGAAGGGTTCAATCACATCTTTCCAGGCCGTTTATGTGCCTGCGGATGATTTGACTGACCCGGCTCCGGCCACAACTTTCGCCCACTTGGATGCTACGATCGTTTTGGAACGGTCAATCGCTGAGTTGGGTATTTATCCCGCCGTTGATCCTCTCTCATCCACATCCCGGGCCCTGGCGCCTGAAATCGTGGGGCAGGAACACTATGACGTGGCGCGTGGCGTTCAGCGTGTGCTTCAGCGCTATAAGGATCTTCAGGACATTATCGCGATTCTGGGAATGGACGAGCTCTCTCCAGAGGACAAGCTCACCGTGTTCCGCGCACGGAAGATTCAGCGCTTTTTGAGCCAGCCGTTTAGCGTGGCCCAAGTCTTTACAGGTCGTGAAGGCAAGCAGGTTCCGGTCGCCGAAACCGTCCGTGGATTCAAGGAAATTCTTGAAGGCAAGCACGACGACATCGGCGAGGGCGACTTCTACATGAAGGGCGGGATCGACGAGATCCATCAAGCTTCCTAGGATTTCTGCCGCCCCCGCTGATATTTTTATCGCGGGGGCGGCCTTCCACTCGAAAAGACATGGCTGCAACCTTGAAATTGGAAATCGTGACTCCCGAGGCTCGAACCTACTCGGAGCAGGTCGATATGGTCACACTTCCCGGAGCTGAAGGGGAGATGGGCATTTACCCGAACCACGTGCCACTCATGGCTCAAGTTGTTCCCGGGGAGATCGTCGTTCGCAAGGATGGTCGTGACTATTTTCTGGCTATTGGCGAAGGGTTTGTCGAGATCACTGGTGATCGGGTTGCAATCATGACCGACATGGCCATGCGGGCCGAGAATATCGATGAAACCCAGGCGGAGGAAGCCCGCCGCCGTGCCGAGGCCCGCCTTGCTGAAAAGTTGGATGATGACGAAGCCGCCCGTGTCAGCGCAGCATTGGCCGCCTCTCTGGCACAGTTGAAGGTCCGTCGCCGGATCAAGTAACGAGGAGCCGCAGGGGATAGGGTATCATTAACCATGATTTCCCTCCTAACGGATTGACCTCAGCAGCTTTCTGTTTGGAATAACACTTTCTCCCTCCCTCGTTTTGAGGTTGGGAGATTTTCTTTTTCTGGGGACAGTCGTTAAATGTCACACTTCCCACTTCCATCCAATTTTGATCGTTTCCGGGCTCAACGATACGCGTTTATCGCTTGATGCTGTAGAGCGATTCTGGTGAGATCAGACGATGAAAGCAAACCGAGTCCGTCAAGTGGGTTCCGGGACCGTCAAGAGAACTGACAAGGTGAGTCGCAGAAGCTTCCTCAGTCGATCCCTCACCATCGCGGGAGGGTGTGCCATCTGCATTCCAAACCTCGGATCTGCTCAGGATAAGACGCCCGCGAAGGCTCTTGGGAAGGGCAGGGGCATCCACCCGGGCAGGGTGGTATGGGTCCACGATCCTAACGTCACAGATTGGAAGGGAGTTGGGGATGGCCACTGGTGGGAACCAAACCGCGTTAAGCAGGACCACGTTGACACAATGATGCTCAGGGCCGTTTGCGACCTGACCGGGGAGTCCAGCACCACGACGGCTTGGACCCGTCTCTTTCGCCATCTAAACCAATCCCGGGGCAGGGGGGATGCTGGCTACAAGCCGGGGCAGCGGATCTTGATAAAGCCGAACTGGGTGGGAATGATCTATCACGAAGGCCACGTCAATCTGGAAACTTGCACGTTCTCCCGACGGCATGACTATATGAACACCGGACCCCAGGTGCTGATTGCACTGATCCGGCAGCTCGTTGCCGCCGGGGTCCACCCGGGTGAGATCACCATCTGCGACACCCTCGCGTGCCTGGTTAAGGAATACTATGACATCCTCCATGCTGCCTACCCGGATGTTCGATATGAAGACTATCTGGGCAAACCGGGTAGAAAGAAGGTAAAGGAATCAACAGAACCCCTCTATTGGAGCAGCCGTCCGGAAGGCAAGACCCAGGATTTCGTTCCTTCCTGCTTCGCCGAGGCAGACTACCTGATTAATTTCGCCAACCTGAAAGCCCATACCGGTGGCGGGGTGACCCTTTGCGCCAAGAACCATTATGGATCGCTTGTGCGCTGGCCGGTTCAGAAGGGCTATTACGACATGCATCCCAATTGCTTCTCCAAGGAGACAGCCATCTACCGGCCACTGGTGGACCTGCTGGGTCACTCTCATTTGGGTGGAAAAACCGTGCTCAATCTCGTTGATGGCTTGTTTTCAGGAATCCATCCAAAAGATCCGGCCCCGCAACGCATGCGAACCCAGCCCTTCAATGGGGGGTGGTCTTCCAGCCTCTTAGCATCACAGGATCCCGTTGCGATCGACTCCGTGGGGCTTGATTTCCTTGCGGAAGAGTGGCCGGATGTCGCAGGAAAGTCCGGGGTGGATGATTACCTTCATGAGGCGGCGCAGGCTGACAATCCTCCATCCGGCACCTTTTATGATCCCAACCATGCTTCAGGAACCAGAAAACTTCCAAGCCTTGGGGTTCATGAGCATTGGAACAACCCTGTTGAGAAGAAATACTCGAGAAATCAGGGGATGGCGGAGGGGATTGAATTGGTCTCCGTGAAGCTGTAGTCATCCAGGAGACCGCAGGAACTCAAACAGGGGAGAAGCAACGGCCAAAGTTACATGTCGCTTCGTCGGATCAGACTATGATCCGACTACGGCTTTTTGTCTGCGATCCGCACAAGGGAGTAAATGATCGCAGCAGGAATTCCAGCCACCAAAGCCAGAGCAATGAAGATCCCGGAGCCTTCCCCGCGCTTGCGGATGTCGGTGTAGATCCAAACAGAGAGCAGGATGTTCGAGATGAGCATCCCAAGGAATATCAAGCCGACGAGATCATGCAGGCCCTTGCGGTCTTTAACCATTCCGGGGGCACCGACCATTCCCGGCTGGAGGGAATGAACGCCAGGATTTGCCATGTTGGGAGCCCCTACGCGGTTTGGTCCTTGCGGTCCAAAACCTGGTTGAGGAGTCGGCTGGGGCCGCGCCATTTGAATCTGCTCCATCTGCTGGGCGATTTGCTCCTGATGCTGGGCAAGTTCATTGATGCGCCTCTCCAACCGCTGCAGTTGATCCCCACGACGCCCGCCATCCTCCTCTGCAGCCATTGCGGCCGAAATGAAACTTGCGGCACCGCACAGAACCAAGGCCAGAATGGCTGCTCTTGAAAGAAACGTTCTCATAAATTACCTCGACGCACAAACCGGTTGCTCAGGGACTCCGCTCAATGCAGAATCCTGCCCCAGGTTAGACGCACGGTGGCGGTCGAAAGTTACACAAACTCCGATTTCTGAGACCGTTGGCTCATGGACGGATCACCGTGACCACATGGATTTCCGGAGTCAGATATTTTCGAGCAGCATCCCGGACCTGCTCCAGAGTGACGGCCTCATATCGGGCATCCGCATCGTCGCTCAAGTTGAAGCCCAAACCATAAAGTTCGTCCAAGGCGTTGGTCATGGCCATACCACCCAGATCCTGCCTGGCGATTTTGTTATTCCCGATGATTTTGAATTTGGACCGATCCAATTCAGCCTGGGTGAGCCCCTCTGATCGCAACTTCGCAGCCTCATCAAGCAGTTCCGCTTCGACACGATCCACATGTTCAGGTGATGTTCCTACGTAAAAGGCGAAGTATCCCGGGGTGATGCCTGCGAAGTTTTGCGCCCCCACGTAATATGCAAGTCCCAGTTCCTCCCGGATCCTGAGAAACAAACGTGATCCAAGATCACTACAGGCTTCCTGCAACATATCGAGGACGAATCGGTCAGGGTTGCTCATGGTCGTCCCGGGAAAACCGACCACGATAACCGCCTGCTTCTTATCCCGACTTTCCAACACTCGTTCGATGGACTTCAGTGATGAAGGGTTCCCGTGCTGGGTGCGAGGCAAAGAATCAGGTGCTTTCCAATTGGCAACAGCGGATCCGACCAGGCGCTCAACCTGGGAGGAATCGATATCACCATAAATGGCCAGCACGCAGTTGTCAGGACGCACATCCCGTGAGTGAAAGCTCACCAGGTCTTCGCGAACCAGACTCTTGACGCTATCCTCGGATCCCAAGCTGTCCAATCCATAGCCGATGGAGCCGAACATGGCACGTCGCATCGATTTGAACGCACACTGGAGCATGTGATCCCGCTGGGCCCTAATGGAAGCAAGTTGCACCTCACGCTCCCTCTCAATCGAGTCGGTTGGAAACTGCGGGTTCAGGATCACATCAAAAAGAAGCTCCAGCCCGGTCGCAAAATCGCCACTCATCACCTCGGCGGTGACCCCGAAGCTGTTGTTGCCGCCATAGGTGTCCAGGCTTCCCCCAATCGACTCAATCTGAATGGCAAGATCTTCGGCGCTCCGTGAGGTTGTGCCCTTTAGCAGAAGCTTCCCGGCCAATCGAGTGATCCCGCAGTTGGATGGGGTTTCATCCAGCACACCTCCCCTGAACACAGCACGAAAGTCCACGAATGGGAGTCGATGATCCTCCTTCAGCAGAAGCCTCAAACCGTTTTGAAGGGTAATCAACCTTGTCTCGGATTTGCAGGCGAACGTCTGGCCGGAGGCTGACACCGTCCTGGAGTTCGTCGGCAAAAGTGCGTAGAGGGTCCGGTTCACTGATGTGAGATACTGGCGTGCAACCCGTTGGATGTCCTCCGGCGTGACCGTTTTGATGGCACGCATGTAACGCTCAGAAAAATTCAGGTCATTGGTGGAAATCCAGCTGCCACCAAAAGCCTGAGCCTGTCCCTGCATGGTCTTCCGGATGGAAAGGGATGACGAGAGAAACTGCTTTACTGCCTTGGCCACTTCTGATTCCAGCACGGGGGCGACCTTTAACTTTTCAATCTCGGCCAGCATGGCCTCTCGTGCGGCTTCAAACTTGTCTCCATCCACGATGGCGGACATTCCGAAAAGGCCGGTTCCGCCCGGGCAATACATCCAGCAATCCGCCGAGTGGACGACTCCCAACCTCTCCCTGACCTGCTGGTAGAGCCGGGAGCTGCGCCCGGTTCCCAGAAGCACAGATAGAACGTCCAGCGCCGCAATGTCGGGATGTCGGAGATCAGGAATGTGCCAGGCGAAATGAAGGTGACCGAGTTCGATTGAGGATTCCTCAACAACCTCCCTGGGAGCAGTTTGTCTCGGCTCCTCGGGCAGAACGACCGGCGGGGTAGGGCGGGCTTTCGTGTCGCGATACGCTGTCTTGATCTGCTCAGTCACCGTGGCCGCAGATATATCCCCCACAACCACAAAGAACACGTTGTTTGGCGCGTATTTCTCAACATAGTAGGACCGTATGTCATCTGCCTTCAACTCGTTGAAGATGTCGGGATAACCGATCACCGTAAACCTGTAAGGGCTCCGTGTGTATGCCGCCTCAAAAAGGCGTCTGCTCGCCCGGCGGCCAGGATCATCGACGTTCATGTCCATCTCCCGGAGGATCACCTGTTTTTCCTTCTCCATCTCCTCCGCTGGCAGTGTGGCGTGCTGCATGATGTCGCATAGAATATCGATGGCGACAGTCGCCCCTGTGTTGGGGACATCAATATGGTAGACAGTTCGATCGAAGGATGTGTAGGCGTTCATCTGGCCGCCCGCTTCCTGAACCTCCTGATCAATCCGCGACCCCGGCCGGGTGGTGGTGCCCTTGAACAGCATGTGCTCCAGCACATGCGAAAGCCCCGCGCCAAGCCATTTATCCTCGTGAACGCTACCGCTCATGCACCATGCTTGAGCCGAGACGACGGGGGCACTATGGTCCTCCTTGATGATGATGGTCAGACCATTGTCCAAACGAACCAGATTGACATCCGGCGGAATGGCTGGCAGTTCCGGTTCTAAGAGCTGGTTGGGATCGATCATGCTAGTAATGTCTATTGGATACGGGAACTGAAACGCACATCGGATTTTCGGAACCCGATTCGGAGGCCCGTTGAGTGGCTGGAGCATTCACACCGAAAAACCGGGGATCGTGGAATCAGGAACCGAACGGTCAGGAGCGAGCTTTAACATCGTTCTTCGGCTTGGACAACCGGGAACTTGGCAGATACGGTTTGCAGAAGGCATCATGGAAGTCATAACCTTCTGAAAAGTCCTCCAAACTGTCTTTTTCAGTCTTTGCCAGCAAACCAATTTCCACCATGTTGAAAACCATGTTTCCGAAGTCCTGGCAATTGCAAATACCCCACTCCTCCAGAACGGTGACTGTCATCGGACCAAACTGTGAAAGTGCGAAGTCGCGTATCCCGCCGAGCAACTCCTGGCCGGAAACGTGTTGGCGAACTCTCCCCCGGTTCTCCTTGCCCGCAGCTTTTTGGGTATGATCAAGGGCCTCACGTATGAATAGGTAGGCATCCCGGGCATAGCGGGAATCCTTGTCCCTGACCAGATCAAGCGCCTCATCAAAACTGACTTCGTGCATTTTATGGATGTGAAGAGAGATTGACGGTGCGGGGATGCCACACCCGCCATGATTTTGCGGCCACGCCCGTTATCAACAAGCACAATATCAAGCAAAGAACCTTAAATTCCTGCTTCGTCAACCGATTCACAGAGCCGAACCTAGCACAGGCAAAGCGCAGGCTCAATCCGCAAATCAGGATTTGCACTCTTCGTCTGAACTAACCCAGAAACGCGGCATGAACAGACTTCATTGCCTGCTCTCCCTTCGTGAGATCAACAACGACAGAGATTTTGATCTCACTGGTCGAAATCATGTCGATGTTAACACCCTCCTGGGCAAGAGTCTCAAACATCTTTCCAGCAACCCCGGTGTGGCTTTTCATCCCAACTCCAACGATCGAAAGCTTCCCAATGTTCTCGCTGGAGAGGACAGTGCCGAAACCGATCTCCTGACGGAGGGATTCAATCACCTTTTGGGCCTTCAGCAGATCAGGCTTGTCGACGGTAAACGAAATGTCCGTGGCCGGACTGCCGCTGCCGTGGCTGATGTTTTGAACGATCATGTCCACATTCACAGTGGCGTCTCCGATGGCTTTGAAAATGCGAGCAGCAACGCCGGGTTTGTCCGGAACTGCCACCAGGGTGACTTTTGCCTGATTCTTGTCGAGGGAGACGCCACGAACGACCACTCCCTCCATGTTTTTAGTTTCCTCTTTCACAATTGTTCCTGGGTTGTCATTTAAACTGGATCTGACCTCAAAGATAACACCGAATTTCTTGGCGAACTCAACCGAGCGGGATTGCATGACCTTGGCGCCAAGGCTGGCCAACTCCAGCATTTCGTCGTAGGAGATTTCATCAAGTTTCCGGGCTCCGGTCACAATTCTGGGATCGGCGGTGTAAACACCATCCACATCCGTGTAAATCTGGCACAAATCAGCCTTCAAGGCCGCTGCCAAAGCTATCGCGGTCAGATCAGACCCCCCGCGCCCGAGTGTCGTGACTTGCCCTTCGATTGTCTGCCCCTGAAATCCGGCAACAATAACCACATGCCCGGAGCTGAGGAGATCGTGGATCTTCTTTGGGGTGATGTTCTGGATCTTCGCCTTGGTGTGAACCCCATCGGTAACGATGCCGGCTTGCGCTCCCGTAAGGGAGATGGCCGGAACCCCCAGGGAATGGAGGGCAATGGCGGTCAGAGCGATGGTTGTCTGCTCTCCGGTGGCCAGCAGGACATCCATTTCGCGCTCATTTGGCAGAGGCATTATGTCCTTTGCCATCTTGATAAGGTTGTCCGTCACCCCGCTCATCGCGGAGACGACAACGACCACTTTGTCACCTTTGGCCCGGTAAGTGGCCACCCGTTTGGCAACATTCTTAATCCGTTCGGGATTGCCAACGGATGTGCCGCCGAATTTCTGAACGATCAATGCCATAAAATAAATTAGCGCGGAAATTTATACGCAAATTTCACCGAAAGCCAAGTTCTAATCGCACCTTGGAAGCAAGCTGATGCACCAGAAAGGCTCGTGGCAGGTATCGGCCAATTCGCAGAATAGCAAATTGACCCTGAACCGACCCCGGCGGCCAGTCGAGAACCGCCGTAACGGAGTTTCCGGAAATCAGCGGGCAAGTCCTATGAGATGCCCGCCGGGGGGGACGTCAGACAGCCTTCCAAGGGGCCCGAACAATGGGATGCAGCCAGGCGGGATCGCCAGTGCCCCCGACGAATGCTTCCTTGGATGGATCCCACTTGAGCTTTTTACCGTGGTAATAAGCGAGGTTGACCAACTCGCAAACACTCACAGTGCGCGCTCCCACTTCCACGTCACAAATCGGAAGTTTGCGGGAACGCATGCAGCCGAGCCAATCGGCCAAATGATGGGGGCTGTCATAGAGGCGGACGGCGTTGGCAGGGAGCATCTCCTTCAGGATGGGCTCACAATAGCTGATGTCCTCGGCCTTCTGCTTTCCATCGATCCAGAGTTTGAACTGTCCGCGGTTGACGAACAGCTTTCCGTTCTCCCCGAAGAAAGTGATGCCGTTACCGCCGGTATGGTGAACCTCCACACCGTTTGGATAGAGAAGCACGACACCACTCTGGGCGCCCGGCGTTCCCGGAGGCGTAATCTCAATTGGACCGCTGGCATCGTAACCCATTCCCCACTGCGGAATATCAAAATGGTGTGCGCCCCAATCAGTCACGCCGCCGCCACCATATTCCCGGTAGTTTCGCCAATCGGGGAAATGCTTGTGGACACCCCGCGGACTGAGGGTTGAAGTGTAAGGTCGGAGCGGGGCGGGGCCCAGCCACATGTTCCAATCACAACCCGGCTCGAGAGGTTCCTCCGGCAGGTTGCACGGGACGGCGGGTCCGCCAACGGCGACCTCAACCTTTGTGAGCTTGCCGAGGCATCCGTTTCTGATGAGTTCGGCCGACGCCCGGAACTCCCTGGACGACCTCTGCATACTCCCGACCTGCAGGACCCGCTTATTCTTGCGCACCGCCTTAACCATCGCTCGAGCCTCGGCAATGCTGTGCGCCATTGGCTTTTCACAATAGACATCTTTCCCTGCCTTGAGGGCGGCAATCGCAATGATTGAGTGCCAGTGGTCAGGGGTGGCAACCACCACGCCATCCAGATCCTTTCGAGCGATCAGCTCACGGAAGTCTGAATACGCAACACAGGGGGCCGGGGCGGAAAAATCCTTATGCTCCTTGTAGAAGGTGTCCACGGTGTTCTTTGCGTCCTCACGCCGGGTCCGATCCACATCACAAACAGCCAGAACACGAACCTCCTGACGTCCAATAAAGCCCCGCATCAGTCCCCGGTTCTGAGTGCCCATCCCCACGAAACCAAGGTTGATGATGGAGTTTTTAGGGGTCTGCGCAGCCCAAACTCCGGAAGGCAGAATGAATGGTGCGGCGCCTGCAGCAAGCGCGGTGGCAAGAAAGTGTCGTCGAGATAGGGGATGGTTTGTTTTCATAGATTTAAGACCTGCCAATTAAAGCGGGGGCGCATCATCAGGTCAAGCGTTGGAAATAGCTGACAGGAAAGGGCCGTTCACGAGACCGGCAATAATTCAGAAAACGCTTTTCAAAACCTTCCGCTGAAACTATATATGCGGACATGCGCCATATCTTACGTCTTGTTCCAGGCATCGCACTCGCTTCGATCTGCCTAACCTTCTGCGGCTGTGACAAGGCCGGAACCCCGTCCGATGGTTCAGCACAAAGTCATCAGACAGCCAGAACCACTTACACAATCGGCATGAGCCAGTGCAATCTCGGCGAACCTTGGAGGGTGGAAATGAACGCCCAGATCAAGGCGGCGGCCGAGAAGCATCCCGAAATAAAGATGGTGTTCAAAGACGCCCAGAACGACACATTGAAGCAACGTTCGCACGTTGAGGAGTTCGTTAGTGCGGGGGTCGACCTGATCATCATAAGCCCGAAGGAAGCCCAACCACTCACTGAACCAGTTGCACGCGCCATGGAAGCGAAGATTCCAGTGATTGTGCTCGACCGCAGCCTGCTGGGGGACAAATTCACCTGCTTCATCGGGGCGGACAACAAGAAGATAGGAAAGGCGGCTGGCGAATGGATCGCGAAGCGCCTGGGCGGGAAGGGTAATGTGGTGGAACTTAAGGGCCTCATGACAAGCACACCAGGTCATGATCGGAGCAACGGCTTTCATGATGGTATCGCTGGAACTGACATCAAGGTCGTTTTTGAGGCCGACATGAAATGGCTTGAACCGGAAGCCCGAAAAGAGATGGAGTCAGCCCTCTCCCGGTTTCCGAGAATTGACTGCGTTTACGCCCACAACGACCCCGGAGCACATGGCGCATACCTGGCGGCCAAGGCTGCGGGACGGGAGAAAGAGATGATTTTCGTGGGGGTGGACGCACTCCCGCACGAGGGTGTGGCCTACGTGAAGCAGGGATTCCTTGACGCGACCTTCCAATACCCCACTGGAGGGGCGGAGGCCATAGATACTGCCCTCAAGATTCTCAAAGGCGAAACGGTCCCCAAACAGATCACCCTCGGCTCCAAAGTGTATGATAAGGAAACAGTGGAGCAGGGCGGTCGCGAACTCCCCTGACCCCAAACGGACTTAAACCAAAGAACCTATGAACCGTTTCATTCTTGGGAGCCTTCTCCTGATTGGGATCGCTCAATCGGCATTTGCGGAATCCCTCACCTACCCGGACTTGGTCGATAGGCTGGCCAATTTGGAAAGTCTCGCCATTCTGCCCCAAAAGGGGGAGCAGGGGATGCAGTGGTCCAGCTACGACCGCAAGTCCCGCATCGACCCTGCATCCGGCAAATATCTGGAGTGGGACGCCAACGGTGACGGGGAAGGGATCATTCGAAAGGAGGGGGGGAAGTCCGTTCTGGCCGAAATGAAGGGGCCGGGGTGCATCTGGAGGATATGGTCTGCCGCTCCAAAAAGCGGGCACGTTCGCATTTATCTGGATGGGGAGCCGATGCCCGCAGTGGACCTCCCATTTACATCCTATTTTGATGGCAGAACAAAGCCGTTTGTCCAGTCAGCCATGGTTCACACCGTGGCTCGCGGGTGCAACAACTACACACCAATCCCTTTTCAGAAATCATGCAAGATCGTCGCGGACGGGGACTGGGGATTGTATTACCAATTTGTTTACTCGGTTTTTCCAGAAGGAACAACCGTGCCCACCTTCAAAATGGAGTTGGCAGAGAGTGACCTGGCTGCCCTGGCCCGGGTCAACCGTCGGTTATCCGAGTGCGGTCCATCGCGCGCCCCCGGCGCGCCAGCTGCAGCCCGTGGAAAGCTGGGCACCGGAAATGCCCAGTCACAGGCGTCCCTGACAGGTCCGTCTGCCATCACCTGCATCAGAGTCAAACCGTCCATCACCAATCCCACGAATGCCTTGAATGCGCTGCGGGCTCTGGTTCTCAAGATTCGCTGGGATGGGGAGTCAGAACCGGCAGTCTGGTCCCCGGTTGGAGACTTCTTCGGCAGTGCTCCCGGGATCAACCCCTATCGATCGCTTCCTCTGGGGATGGATCCTGATGGATGGTGGTATTGCAACTGGTTCATGCCCTTCGCAAAAAGTGCGGAAATTTCCTTTCTCAACGAAGGCACTCCAGATGCAAGCCTCGAATATGAAGTGTTCACTGCCCCGATAAAGGCAAATCCTTCGTCACTGGGCCGGTTCCACGCGAAGTGGCACCGGGATGTGCTTCCAACTGCCGAACCGGAGAGGGCAATTGATTGGACGATCATGAAAGCCAAAGGCAGTGGCCGATTCGCCGGAGTGGCTCTCCATATCTGGAACCCCAGGGGCGGATGGTGGGGGGAGGGGGATGAGAAGTTCCACGTCGATGGAGAGCCCTTCCCATCGACAATTGGCACCGGGTCGGAGGATTATTTTGGTTACGCCTGGTGCGACCCAGCACTCTTCCAAAATGCTTTCCACAACCAGACACGCAACGATGGAAACAACCGCGGGCACGTGTCCGTAAACCGCTGGCATATCGCAGACAACGTTCCATTCCACACCTCCTTCGATGGTTATATCGAGAAATATTATCCCAACAGTCGTGGCACCCTCTATGCCGCGGTGGCCTATTTCTACCTCTCAGCAGAGGGCACCGATCCCATCGGACCAACACCTCTGGCACAACGCGCAGGCTATTGGACTCCTGTCGAGACCTACAAGGTGCCGGGGGTGATCGAAGCAGAGCGCTTGAAAATCCTGGGCAAGACCGCAGGCGAACCCCAGGAACAGGATCTAACCGGGTTTGGGGAAAACCAATGGAGCAACGACACACAACTCTGGTGGACTGGCGCAAAACCTGGAGACCATCTGGAGCTTGGCATCCCCGTCGAAAAGGCAGGCCGATACCGCATCCTCGCGCGCCTGACCAAGGCACGGGATTATGGAATTTTCGAACTTGCAATCGATTCGAAGGCACCTGTCGGACCGGTGGACCTCTATAATCAACACGTGGTCCCATCCCAGATCGTGGATCTCGGTGTGCACGAGTTGGTGCAGGGACAGCATGTCCTGTCCGCCAAAGTCATCGGCAGCAACCCTTCCGCCGTAAAAGCATATATGTTTGGCATAGACTACATCAAACTTGAGGCAACCCGTGATTGATTCAACCCAACCCGTTGCACATTGGTCCCGCCGCAAGTTCCTCAAACGGTCCGCCCTGCTGGGCACATCCACAATCCTCACTTCGCCGTCAGTCTTTGCGGCCCCGTCACCGATACCACATCGAAAAATTGTCGTCTTCAGCAAGGTTTACCAGACGCTGAAACTCAGCTATGAACAGTCATCGGACCTGACCGCTGAGGCCGGTTTGGATGGAATCGACTGTCCAGTGAGGGCAGGGGGGGAGGTGCTCCCTGAGCGAGTGGAGGAAGACCTGCCACGATATGCCAAGGCGCTGGCGCTCCGCAAAGTCCACATGCCGCTGATCGTTACCGGCATCATCGGCGTTGACTCCCCCTCGGCAGAAATAGTCCTCCGGACTGCCCGGAGATTGGGAGTCCGGCACTATCGGCTTGGATTCCAGAATCCTTCGCCCGAAATGCCCCTTGCAAAGCAACTGGCCGAAGTGCGGGCCCGTTTTCGCGATCTGGCGCAACTCAATCAAGACCTTGGCCTGACGGCAGTTCTTCAGAACCATTCGCCAACTGGCAAGATGAACTACCTTGGCGGGGATCTGCAACAACTGTGGGAGGTCGTTAAGGAGTTCAAGCCTGCAAATCTGGGGGTCGCTTTTGATATAGGCCACGCGGTTGCAGTTCATGGTGACGGTTGGCTCCCACACTTCAAGCGTCTCCAACCCTGGGTGCGGGTTGTTTATCTAAAGGACATAAAGCGACCCAACCAATGGGTTCCCATGGGCGAGGGTGAGATCCATGGAACCGGATTCCTAAGAATTCTCAAGGGTCTGGATTGCGACGAAAACGTTTCCTTGCACATCGAATACGATTGGGAGCATGGCGGAAGCACACGTGACAGAGCCGAATTGCTCAAGAACATCAAGAGGGACTGCAGGATCGTGCGGGAGTGGCTGACGTAGGAGTCTGTCCAGGAACAGGAATCGGACCCATTTAGCAGCCTCCCATTTGGCGCACAATGTATGTTATATTTAATTGAGAAACCTATTTGAAAGGACCCGCTTCATTCCGGCTCCCAACCAGCTGTTGTGATATTGCCCTCTCCACCAACCAACCGTTATGTGGAAACTCCCGCGCCCCTGCGTTTGTTGATTGCCTGGGAATACTTTTCAACGTAGGCATCACTCGTGCGATCCCACGAAAAATCAGCCTTCATCGCGTTGAATCTGTAGTGTTGCAGGAGCGAAGGCTCGAAAAACATGCTCAAGGCTTTACGCACAGCCTGTGCAAGTGCTGTGCTCGAATAGTCAGTGAACTTGATCCCATTCGCTTTCGCAAAATCCTCCTGAAGGTCTGTGACGCTGTCGCACAGACCGCCCGTTCGCCGGACAATTGGAATTGTCCCATAGCGGAGGCTGTAAAGCTGGTTTAGTCCGCAGGGCTCAAATCGGGATGGCATAAGGAAGAAGTCCGAACCGGCCTCGATCCGGTGGGACAATCCTGGGTTGTATCCAATGACGACCTTCAGCTTTGTCGGGAACTTCGCCGCCAAATCCACGAAGCGTCGCTGAAACGTCGGGGATCCGGAGCCTAGAATGACGACCTGCAAATTCTCAGCAAGCAGGCTCTCCAACGCCGGGAGCATGATATCGACCCCTTTTTGCTCGACCATGCGTCCGATGTTGCCGAATAGCGGAATGGATTCATCCCGGGGAAGCAATAACTCAGTCTGCAGTTCAAGCTTCCCGCGCATTTTGCCTGCCATGTCCGCGGATGAATACGGATGCTTCAGGTGCGGGTTGCCCTCCGTGCGCCACTCCTCGTAGTCGACTCCATTGAGGATTCCGGATACGGAGTCCGCACGATGCCGCAGCAGTCCATCCAAACCGCAACCATACTCCTCGGTCATGATTTCCCGGGAATACCTGGGGCTAACGGTGGTGATGAGTTCGCAACTCGCAAGTCCACTCTTCAAAAAGTTGACCTGCCCGTAAAACTCCGACACGGAGGGATTGAAGGCGTCCCACGGCAGATTTGTGAGTGCAAACTGGTGGGCGGGAAACAGTCCCTGATACGCAAGATTGTGGACCGTGACAACAACCGGGGGAAGATCCTTCGATCCGCTGGAGGGTGCCTCCTGCTTGAGAAATAATGGAGCCATCGCCACCTGCCAGTCATGCAAATGAACGACTTCAGGCTTCCAGTCAAGATGGGTTGCCAGATGCGCGACGGTCTTCGCGAGAAAGGTGAACCTCTCGGCGTTATCAGCATAATCGACTCCATCCCTCTGATAGATATCCGCCCTGTCGAAGAAGGCCGGCTGGTCCACAAAATAGATGGTGAGATTCTCCGAAGGGCTGAGCGTCCAGATCCTTCCGTAAACACGGCGAAGCCCGATGGGAAGATCAATCGGAAGGTCGTCCCTTAGCTTCAAGGGAAAGCGCTCGCGGATTCCAGCGTAGAGGGGAGTCACCAATCCAACCTGGTGCCCTTTTCGTCCTAGGGCCTTCCCGAGTGCCCCCACCATATCGGCCAAACCGCCCGTTTTGGAAAACGGATGAACTTCACTGCTGGCCAATAGGACTCTCATCGGGTGCTGAGCTTTCTCTATGGTCTGGGATCGATCCTGTCGACTCCCAGATATGGCCTGAGAGGAACTGGAATGTTCACGGATCCATCCGCGTTCTGATGATTCTCCACCAGAGCCACAAAGAGTCGGGCCAGAGCGGTTCCACTGCCGTTGAGCACATGCGGAAACTTGTTTTCGCCGGTCTCCGTCTTATATCGGAGGTTCATCCGGCGGGCTTGAAAATCCTCACAGTTGGAGACACTCGAAACCTCAAGATACTCCCCCTGCCCTGGCGACCAGACTTCGATATCCCATGTCTTGGCACTGGCGAATCCCATGTCACCGGTGCAGAGCAGCACGATTCGATAGTGCAACCCCATCGCCTGCAGCACACGCTCCGCGTGGGACAGCATCTTCTCATGTTCACCATAGCCGTCCTCAGCCCTCACGATCTGGATCAACTCCACCTTGTCGAACTGGTGGATCCGGATCATGCCCCGTGTGCCGAGCCCGGCAGCACCGGCCTCACCCCTGAAGCAGGGCGTGTAGGCGCAATAACGAACCGGCAGCTGGCGCTCAGGAAGCAGCTCTTCGCGATGGATGTTGGCGACAGGTGTTTCCGCCGTCGGGATCAGGTAAAGTTTCCCGAGCGTGGAGCTATCCAGCCCTTCCTGAACCGCATAGTATTGATCTGCAAATTTCGGAAACTGCCCCACCCCGACAAGACACTTCGGTCCAACCATGTAGGGAGGGGAAACCTCCGTGTAGCCGTGCTCGCGGGTGTGGAGGTCGAGCATGAACTGGATGAGGGCACGTTCCAGGCGGGCACCCCACCCTGTGTAAAGCAGGAATCCGCTGCCGGAGAGCTTCGCGCCACGGGCAAAATCGACGAGTTGAAGCTTTTCGCAAAGCTGAACGTGCGAAAGTGGTTTGAAATCAAAGTGGGGCTTTTCCCCGTGAACCCGCACCTCAGGATTGTCGGCGGCACTCGTTCCCAGGGGAACTGACGGATGTGGCAGGTTTGGGAGACTCAACATCAGAGTATCCCTCGCCTCGTCAGCCTCCTGAGCCTCCTTGTCCAGCACAGCAATTCTATCTCCGAGATCCCGGGTTTCCTTCTTTCGTGCCTCCGCTTCGTCAAGCTTCTTTTGGGCCATCAGCATCCCAATCTCTTTGGATGCCTTGTTTCGCTGGGACTTCAACTGCTCGACCTCGGAAAGAGCCTTGCGCCGGATATCGTCCAGACGAAGGACCTCGTCAATGTGCGTCTCATCTCCAGCACCCCTGGATGCCAGGCGCGCTTTCACCTGATCGGGATGGTCACGAATTAGCTTAATGTCGAGCATCGGCGCATTATATTCCGGGGGGTGGCATGGGCAAGGCTGAAGGCAACAAACGTGCGAAAACGCCACGGGAAGACAGCTCCGGGACGGGACTTATGAGAACGCCCCCTGCCCCTGCCCCGGGCCACTCTCAAGCCGAGGCGCCGGTGTGGAAATTCCCCCCCCGTATTTGGAACTTGAAACACCCCTTGCTGTTACATGGGAGTGGTTGGTATCTTACAGACAACAACTCATTGGCCTGTCGGCTTTCCACGATGGATCATTCAAGAAACAGCTTTCGCAGAAGCCAGTTCTGCAACCGGGATCAAGTGCCGCGATGGTTCGCACCAAGCACCCAAGGGAATTTCGTCCGCCATGGCCCATGTCTTAGAATGGGGAGCTTCCTCCCTGCCCCGCCTGCCTTCATCGGAATTTCCCGCTCTCAACACAACCCCATCACCTGCTGACTCATGCCTGCACTAAGCAAAAAACTCCACTCCAGACCGCCCTATGAGCGGATGATGTATATTCATGATCAGGTCAAGGGTGGCAAGCACCCGAACTGCACCGAACTGAGCAGGCACCTGGAGGTGAACCGCCGGACCATTCTTCGGGACATCGAGTTCATGAAGGACCGGTTCCAACTCCCCATCGAATACGATCCCCAAAGTCTGGGCTTCTGCTACACTTCACCTGTGGCCCAATTTCCAGGGGTGGCCGTGAGCGAGGCTGAGTTGTTTGCGATTCTGGTGGCGCAAAAGGCCATCTCCAACTACGAGGGGACGCCATTCTACCAGCCGCTTGTGACCGCATTCAAGAAGCTCTCGGAACATCTGGGGGAGAACGGCGCCCTACATCTCGCCGATCTGGGCGAGGCAATGGACATCCGGCTTGCCGGCCCGGAGGTGCTGGATGAGGAGAATTTTCGCATCGTTTTGAAGGCCGTTCAGGATCACCGCCCCCTTGAGTTCAAGTATCGCAAGCAGGCGGCCCGTTCCTTCGATCTGAGGAAGATCCATCCTTACCAACTGGTCTGTGTCAACAGCCGATGGTATGTGATCGGCCATGATCTCGGGCGAAGGGCCATCCGAAGCTTCGTTTTGGGCCGCATGAGGGATTCCAAGATTCTCTCAGGTGAATTCACCCGCCCATCCGAGTTCAACATCAAGGATCACCTGAAGGGGAGTTTTGGCATCTTCAAGGGACAGGGAGATTACGAGGTGGTCATCCTGCTGGATAACTGGGCTGCGGACGTCTTTCGCAACCGCCGCTGGCATGGCAGCCAGAAAGTAACTGAGCTGCCCGGCGGCGAAATGCAGGTGAGCTTCCATCTCGACAACCTCGAGGAGGTTGAGCAGTGGGTCCTGAGTTGGGGACGACATGCCACAGTCGTGAAACCAAAGTTGCTGGCGGACAGGGTCCTTGGTTCCGCCCAGGAACTGGTGCGGCGTTACTCCGACCCTGCCATTTCAAAGTCCCCCGAAGGACAGACCGAGCTGAAGCTGACCCCGAAGGGAGCCTGACCGGCTCACTTCAGCAACTGCTCCAGCTCTGTGAGCAGTTGCTCGAAGAGGACCATGGCATCCTCTACAGGCTTGGCAGTGGTCATATCGACTCCAGCCACCTTGAGCATGTCGATCGCGTACATGCTGCTGCCGATCTTCAAGAACTTCATCCACTGCTCACGGGCACCGGGTTCCTGCTTGAGGATCCGTTTCGCGATGGCCGCCGCCGCACAATAGCTATCCGCGTAACGATAAACGTAGTAACCACGGTAGAAGTGGGGGATTCTCAGGCACTCCACGGGAAGCTCGGGATCGATCACGAAGTCCGGACCATAATAGCGACGGTAGCTATCCTCATACTGCTTCATCAGGGCCTCAGCTGTGATGGGTTCCCCCTTTTCAGCCATGGTATGCACCAGACGGTCGAATTCCGCAAACTGTGTCTGCCGGAAAATGGTTCCCCGCATATCTTCGAGCATCTGATTGATCAGGAATGCCCTCTGCTTGCTGTCCTTTGTTTTGTCCAGAATGGACTGCTTCAAAACGATCTCTGCAGCTGTGGATGCCACCTCCGCTGTGAACATCGGATAACCTGAATAGACGGGGGGCTGATTCTCCTTGGCAAACCAGCTTTGAGTCGCATGTCCCAATTCGTGTGCGAGTGTCGAAACATCGTGGAAGGTGTCCTTGTAGTTCAGAAGGACGTAGGGGGCGGAGAGATAGGTTCCCATGTTGTAGGCACCGCTGCGCTTGCCCTTGTTCTCATAGACATCAATCCACCGGGAATCAAAAGCCTTTTGCATCACGGCGACATAATCCGGGCCGAACGGCTTGACCCCATCCAGAACCAGATCGCGCCCATCACTGAACTTGTAAGTGCTCTCCGGCACATCCACCAGATTGACATAGAGATCGTAGAAATGAACACCATCCAGCTTGAGCGACTTCTTCTTTAGTGCGACATACCGGTGAAGCAACCCTGCATGGTCGTTCACAGCCTTCACAAGGTTGTCGTAAACGCCGAGCGGAAGGTTCTCAGAATCAAGAGCTCCGTGCAGGCTGGATTCGTATCCACGGGCTTTGGCATAGAACCAATCGCGATGAACAGCCCCCGCGAGAGTAGCTGCCAGAGTGCCCTTCACATCGAGAAACGAGTTGTGAAGGGCGTCGAAAGCATCCTTGCGATAGCGCCGGTCTTTCGATGTCATCGCCATTGTGAAGGATGACGAGGTGATCTCAAGATCCTTGCCCGCAGGATCCTTCACGGTCCGCCACCGAAGCTCTGTGTTGCTCAGCAGGCCAAAAGCTTCCACCGCAGATTCAGCAGCCTTTCCAGACATGGCCAGCAACTCCTCTTCGCGGGCTGAGAGGATGTGGCTCTTGCTTCGGAGCAGGTCGTCGAAGTAATGATTGTAAACCTGCAGGGCCGGTTCCTTTAGCCACGCCTTGAGATCTGCTTCAGGAACCTTGAGCAATTCCGGCTGAAGCCAGGAGGCTGATTCACCATATTTGATGCCGAGAGTCTGGGCACGCTGATAAAGGGCCTGCGGTCCCGCCTGACGCATGTCCTCGTCCCTCCTCATGGCGGCATAGGCACCCAGCTTTTCCAACTGGACGTTGATGGTGTCCCGCAATGTGAGGGTTTCCAGCAGATCCTCGGCAGATTTACAACTGGCCCCCTTCCGGGCGGCAAAGTCCGCGATCAATTTATCGAGCTTGGCGTAATGCTCATCCCACGCCGCCTCAGAAGCATACATTTTCCCCAAGTCCCACTTGGCGCTCTCCTCAATGGTTGAGCGTTCAGGTGTGGTGGCGGCACCTGAGATGGACGGAGCGAGGTTGATCATGCCAAAACAAATAGAGCAGAGCGTAACTTGCGCAAACCGATTGTTCATTCCACAAATTATCCGGAATTGTCATTTTCTTGCAAGATCACAGTTTGACGGTAAGGTTTTCATGTGGACTGGCAGCAAGTTACATCCCTGGGGTTGGTGGCATTGTCAGCGGCCTTCCTGCTTAGACGGTGGTGGCGGGGCCGACGGTCGGGGGACAGTCTGCCCCGGTGTGGCAACTGCCCTGCAACTCACAGCCCCCCCTCCCAAGGTTCGATCACCTTCCGCGCTCGTAAGAACCAACGCCCCGAAATTCGAGTGAAACCTGGATAGTTTTTCGATCCGGGCTCCGGCATCGCATCATTTCCGGTCCAGAACTGATTCCAACCGATACTTTGAACCTTCACAATTGATGAAACGCCAACCCCCTATGCTATCCAATCCTGCAGCCCCCCCCCGTGCCAGCGCACGCGCCAGGCGAATGGGATGGGTGTTGATTCTTCTTTGCATTCAATCAACTGCACCCTGGGGGCTTTCGCAGCCAAAAGCGGACATCCAACGAAATCCATCTCCAGATGCCTCTAGGATTCGCACCGAAGGGGCTTTCGTGGTTTCGAATGTTCTAAATCAGGTTCCCGCAAACCCTATTCTAACACGGGGCAGCCTCAGCATCAGGAACGGAGCGGGACAGACCCATCGCGTACCTTTCGTGCACGAAATCAAGCTGAACTCCACCGGGTGGCAGAGCATCTACAGAGTCGAAGGGTCAAATGCGGCGACAATCCTGATTTCACAGGCAGCGGGGACCGCCAACCAATACGCATTCCGCAAGGGGGAGGATTCCAATTCTCCTCCTGTGCAAATGTCCGACCCCGTTCAAACCACGCTACCCTTTGCTGGCAGTGATTTTTCGGTGGGTGATCTGGGCCTCGAATTCCTGCATTGGCCCGACCAGCGTCTCCTGATGAGCGAGCTGCGGCGGGGGCAGTCCTGCAGGGTGATCGAGAGCACAAACCCTGATCCAAGGCCTGGTGCCTATTCCCGTGTCGTCTCCTGGATTGACATTGATTCAGGGGGAATCGTCCACGCCGATGCCTATGACGATCACCACGAATTGTTGAAGCAGTTTGATCCGAGGGAATTCAAAAAGGTGAATGGGCAATGGCAACTCACCGAGATGGAGATTCGAAACAGGAAGACCCGTTCCCGCACCCGCATCGAATTCGACGTTACACCGGCGAAATAGCGTCTCCCCAGACAGTCGGTCTGCCCGGTCACCAACCCTCCAAACAGGGCTGTTTTTCGATTTGGATATCCGCTTCGATCAGCGTGACATTTTTCCGTCTTTGCGGTCTAATCGTCAGTGAACTTGCTCGTGAACAAACCTTTGGAATCGCCGGAATGCGACCGTGCCAGGCTGGATCTGGCAGGCTCGGCCGCCTTTGTTGAGCTATACGAGCAGAACAGCAAAGCCATCTACTATCTCGCTTTAAGGCTCCTTGGAGATCCCCAGAAGGCTGAGGATGCGACGCACGACGTATTCCTGAAGGCTTATAGGAAAATGGGGCAGTTTCGAGGGGACGCCTCTGTCAAGACCTGGCTTTACCGCATCGCGATCAATCACTGTCGAAATCTGCATCAGGCGTGGCAGGAGCGGCATGTGTTTTCCAACGCGGATCAAGCAGTGTGGGATTCAGCACCAGCCCCTACTAAATCGCCACTCCACGCTCTGGAGGCCAAGGAACTCGGCCAGCGAATACAGTCCACTCTGGATCAGATCCCCACCGAATACCGCCTCATCTTGCTGCTTTTGGCGGATGATGAATTGAGCTATCAGGAGATCGCAGATTTGACCGACCAATCCCTCGATGCCGTGCGTGGGAAGATCCATCGAGCCCGAAAAGCTTTCGCCACCACATTCGCACAGACAGCCTGATTCCTCCTATGAAACGTGAACGCAAGCTGAACTTCCGCCCGGAGCACCAAGAACAGGTGTCCGTATCAGAACAGACATCCCATCATCAGGAGGAGGCGGAGTCGGCAGAGGAATTGATTCGGAGCGATGCGGCCCGGATAACTGTGCCTCCGGGTCTCGCCCAACGTCTCTCAGACTCCGTGCGGGAGGAGTGCGCGGCGGCAGCAGTTGTGCATCCCCGACTCCCCTGGTGGAAGCGACTGCTTAAGTAAAGTCCTATGCGCAACCTGCGTCATCTCTTTGATTCGATTCCCACCGGATGCCGCTGGCTTCTGGCGTTCCTGACCCTGCTGACCATCACGTCGATCCTCTTGAAGTCCTTCCTGATGACCGACCTTGGAGACTACCTGTCACTCTCCGGACGGGACTTCTGGAGCGGACAGGTCTGGCGATTGCTGACTCATTCATGGTTCCCCGCCGGCATCCAGGATCTCGTTCTGAATAGTGTTCTAATAGCGGTTGTGGGGGCTTGGGTTGAAGCAAGATCCACGCGTTGGCTTTTTTATGGTATCTGTCTGGCCGGGGGCGTGGGCAGCGGGGTCGTTAAAATACTGTTACAACCCCACGATCCAATAGGGATTCTCGGAATCGCTCCAATATCGTTTGCTCTGCTGGCTGCCTGGATAAAGGTCTGTGGTCACGAAGATATTACGCTCATCGTCACAGGCGTCACAAAAGTGCGCACTGCTGGGATCATTTTCTCCCTGCTTTCACTTGTTGCCGCCATCTTCTCCTGCAGCCCGGTCAATGGACTGATCACCGCCTGCGCCTGGCCCGCAGCCTGGATGTTCATCTCCTGCCATGAGTGGTATCTCAGGGGGCGCCCCTCGGAAACCTCTACGTCAGATAGGATCAACCGCCTCGAACTATGAGTGACCACGTCAGGCAGGCCGTGGTGGATTTCCGCCCGGGGGGCGGGGGCATCGCCAGGCGAGAGTTGGCCGCAAGCCGCATCTCAGCAGCAAGGAGTGCGTTGGCCAACTGCCAACTCTGCGCCCTGCGTTGTGGGGCAAACAGACTTGCCGAAGGTCGTGGGCCATGCGGCGCAGGCCTTGACACCAGTTATTTCACGGCGCAACTGGAGTCTGGCGATGAGCTCCAGCTGACCCCCACCTTCGCAATCGCGTTGAGCGGTTGCAACCTTCGCTGCAAATTCTGTATCACGGGTGAATCAAGCTGGAATCCACGGGCTGGCAGGTTGCTCGATATTCCTACCGTCGTGAGATGTGCCATCAAAGCGCTTGAAAAGGGGGCGCGTTCAATCATGGTGCTGGGTGGTGAGCCCACGATCCACTGCCCTGCGCTGCTCTCGCTTGTTTCCACCCTTCCGGATTCGGCAAGGCTCGCCATTAAAACCAATGGCTATTACACTCTGGAAGCACGCGAATTGCTGGGCGGCTTGTTCGACGATTGGGTTATCGATTACAAGTTTGGAAACAACACCTGTGCAGCCAGTGTGGCCATGGCACAGGATTATCTCCCGGTCCTCCATGAGAATCTGGCATGGGCTGCAACAAGCTCACACCTGATCATACGTCACCTGCTCCTGCCCGGTCACGTGGACTGCTGCTGGCAACCCATTGCGCGGTGGATCGCCACAAACATCCCCGATGTGGAGCTCAATCTGAATCTGGCCTATTGGCCTGCCTGGCAGGCTCTGCGCTGCAACGGAATCGGGCGCCTCCTTTCGGATGATGAGCGAAGGAAGGCTCTGGTCATTTCCCGGGAATTTTCCCTGAATCTGATACAATGAATACCTCAGCAGGGATCCAGCCGCCCCCGCAAGCAGCGCCTGACCGAAGGTCTGAAGAGACATCCACCCCATCGATCCTGCTTGAAGCCGGAAGTGAGCTGCTGCTTCTGCCGGACGGACGGATCATGGCACACAACCTAACCCCGTCACTGAAGCAGATCCTGATGGTTGTGCACTCCGGTGCCATTGAAAGCCCTGAGCCTATCACCAAACCGGACAGCCAGACCCATTTTTCGAAACATCCAGCACCAACCAGCATTTCCGAGTTTCAACAGCCCTAACCCCAATGAACTTTAAGAATGAAATCGAGACCCTGATCCGCGCCCGCTACCCGATCATTTATGTGGTCACCAGCGAGGAGATGCGGGTGCAGAACTTGATCGTCGAGATCGCGAAGAAGCGGCAGAAGAAGGCATTTGAGTGGAGCTACAGCACGGGGATTGTTCCCGCTGGTGCATCCATCCAATCCCAGAAGAACCGCAACGCGTCGACCAAGGATCCTCTCATGGCGCTCGATCAGGTGTTGGAGCTCGTTGAACCTGCCATATATATTTTCAAGGACTTCCACCCATTTTTGGCCCGGAACAACTTCGCCGTGATTCGAAAGCTGAAGGAGATAGGCCTTCATCTGAAAAACTCCTTTAAGACCATCATATTGGTATCCCCGATCATGGAGATCCCAACCGAACTGGAGAAGGAGGTCACCGTTCTGTCTTTTCCACTCCCAACCCGGGACGACTTGAACGACCTGCTCAACCGGATCATTGAGGAGGTCAAACAGTTCAAGCAGGTGGTCATTGATCTGGACGAGAGCGGGCGCGAGCGAATTTTGCAGGCTGCTTTGGGACTCACTCTGGGGGAGGCTGAGAATGTTTTCGCCAAAATCATCGTCAAGGACGAGCGCCTGACCGGGCAGAATGTTCAGGAGGTCTTCGCAGAAAAGCAGCAGATCATCCGCAAGAGCGGTCTGCTGGAGTGGTATGACACTGATCAAAACTTTGAAACCGTCGGCGGGCTTTCGATATTGAAGGATTGGTTGAACAAGCGGGCTGTGGCCTTCTCCGGGGAGGCTCGGGCGTTCGGACTTCCAGCACCGAAGGGAATCCTTATTCTGGGTGTGCAGGGCTGCGGCAAGAGTTTGTGTGCAAAAGCCGTTGCAAACCAATGGCAGTTGCCCCTGCTCCGTTTCGACATGGGGCGTATGTTCGGCAGCCTGGTTGGATCCTCTGAAGAGAACACCCGCCGTGCAATCGCTGTGGCGGAGTCGGTCGCCCCAACCATTCTTTGGGTGGACGAGATTGACAAGGCATTTGCCGGATCCCAGGGATCGGGAACCACGGATGGCGGGACAACGGCGCGCGTCTTTGGGACTTTCCTCACCTGGCTTTCGGAAAAAACCGCACCGGTCTTTGTCGTCGCCACCGCCAACGACATATCACAGCTACCCCCCGAACTGCTGCGCAAAGGGCGGCTGGATGAAATTTTCTTCGTCGATCTCCCGACTGTTCCTGAGCGGAACGAAGTGCTGCGCATTCACCTCAAAAAACGGGGGCGCAACCCTGAATCTTTTGACACCGCCACGCTGGCGGAGGCAAGCAAGGATTTCAGCGGTGCGGAAATCGAGGAGGCGATCAACAGTGCCCTTTATGATGCCTTCTACTCCCGGCAGGAGATTTCGACAGAGCATATCCTGACGGCTCTGGGACAGACCGTTCCTCTGGCAAAAACCATGGATGAACAAATCAACCGCTTGCGTAGCTGGGCTGAGGGGCGCGCCCGCAACGCCAGCATACCCCGTGTTTTGAAGGATGACGGCATCCTCCGCCGGGTGGAGTTTTGATCGCGCCAACCACGTAGGTCCGTTGTTTCAGATGCGGTGGGGCCGGTCCCCACCCGTCTCCGGAAGAACACCAATCTCAGGCCTTGAATCCGGCCTTCACAACCACAGATTTAATTTTTGCCAAACCTGTTTCGGCAACTTTAAGGGGATCCTCTGCCCAATACTGGCGATTGAACAACTCAAGGGAGAGAACCTTTTGGCCACCGGTGCCATGCAGAACTTTGAGCATGTCCACAAGGGGAGCGACTCCGTCCCCGGGAAAATTCCGGAAGCTGTCATCAATCTTGTCACGAGGAGGGTCGGCAGGATGGTCATTGATATGCAGAACAGGCAGAAGCCGCCCCGGAACTGACTCCATGACCTTGTAATCAGAGCCTCCTTTGTAGAGGTGAAAAACATCCGAAAGAACGCATGCCTTGGGATGCCCCGTCTCAATAGCAAGGCCGATGCACTCCCCAATCCGGTTCAGATTCTTTGAAAAGCCCCACAATTCCAATTCTGGAACAATCCCGAACCCATCCCCGATCTCAAGCAACGCCCGGTAGCGCTCTGCGGCCTTCCCAAAATCCAGCTTCGGAAGATCCGTCGCCCCCGCAGGAGGCGCAGCGAAGCGCCTGGCGCCAATCTGAGCCAGAAGGTCCATCTCACGCTTGAGACGTTCCAAGCCTTTGGCCCGGCGATCCTCATCATCCACAATCCACTCTGCGAAACCGATGGCCCCCTCGACCGTCACTCCGTGGTCATCGAGCCGCTTCCTCAGGTCCGTCAAGACTCCCCCCTCCTTCACGTAATTCTGAACCGAGTCCACCCACGGCTCAATCCCCTGATAGCCAGCCTTCGCGGCAATCTCAATCTCGCGGACGATCCCCAACTTCTGGCCGCGGATCGTCGCCATGTTCAAACAGTAGCGGAATGGGCGGGAATCCGCCTTGGCTCGATCCTTGGCACCCGCTGTGCCGGGTTGGACAATCGTGGACGTTGCTGCGACCAGGGCGAGCATTCCTGCCCTTGAGATTGCTTCCCGCCGTGTTGTGCTGTTCATCATAAAAAGGTCTCTCCTGACTGATAATTCTCACCATTCACGATTTGCCATCCGATGCGGCAGCCTCCCGTCCCATCTGCGTGCCTGACCACTGGATCGCGTGCAACATCACCTCAGTGGAGGATTTGAGTTGGAGTTTCTCCTTGATGCGGTTCCGGAAAGAGTGAACCGTCGGAATCGTAACACTCAGGTCTGCCGCAATCTGGCGGGTCCCCTTCCCCTGCCCCAGCAACCTGAACACTTCAAGCTCACGGTCACTGAGAATCTCCAGGGGGGAATCCGGTTTCTGGGTGCCACCACGCATCAGGCGCGCGATCAAATTCGATGACATGCGGTCGCTGAGTGTCACTTCTCCCTGCAAAGCCTTGTGGATGGCTGTCCGCACAACCTTGCCCGATTCATGCTTCATCACGTAGCCCATGGCCCCGGCCCTCAAAGCTCTCTCGGCGTATAGGGACTCATCGTGCATGGAGATGACGAGAATCGGCAAATCCTCCCAGAAACCCCTGATCGACTTGACCAGATCTATACCACTGCCGCTTCCAAGGGAGATGTCCACAAGAACCAGATCCGGCTTGAGTTGGGGAATCAACTCAAGGGCCTGTGTGCTGTTGGCGGCTTCTCCACAAACGGCCAGCAGGGGATCCCGCTCAATCATCTGTCTCAGACCCTCCCGGAACAGGGGATGGTCATCAACTATCAACAATTGGCTTTTCGCTGGGTCCTGGGCGCTCATCTCACGGCTTCAATCATCGCATTCTTGTAGTTGAACAGGGTGAATTATGCATTCAAAATCTTTAAAAATTCTCGTTCTGAGGAGGTAGTGTGCCTCCCCAGATGCAGGTGACCACGGTCCCGGATCCTGGCTCGCTTGCAACCTCGAGGGTTGCGCCGATAACCCGGGCCCGGTAGTCCATGATCTTTAAGCCCATGCCAGTAGTCGGGCGCTGACGAAGATCGAACCCTGTGCCGTTATCGCGGACACGAAGGATCCAGGCTTCGGACCGGTTTTCCAGTCGGGTCGGGTCTTTCGATGTCGAGTTATCCGCCCTACTTTGACCGGAAATACTCCCCTGCACCCGCTGACTGTCCTCTGAAAGCACCCCCTCGAGCTCCTTCCGACTCCATTGGCAGGAGTCAATTGAGACTTCAACAGCCGAAGCCCGCCCATGCTTCGCAGCATTCCCGACGGCCTCCTGGGCGATATAATACAAGTGCAGGGCTGTTGCAGGATCAACCACCTGGGGCTGGCGGATGCATGAGAATTGGCAATCGATGTGGAACAATTCCCCGGCATGGAGAGCCCACTCCTCAAGGGCTGAGATCAGCCCATTCTCCTCCAGACGGACCGGAAACAAACCTCGGGCAACCCCCCGTGTTTGAGCAACCGCAGCCTGCAAAAAGGACCGGATTCGCTCAAGCTCAGATGCTTCTGGAAGATTCTGCTCCTGCAAACGCTCGCCAATTGTTTCAGCCATGTATGCGATCCCGACCAATTGCTGGCAGACACCATCGTGCAAGTCATGACCGATGCGGCGCTGTTCACGATTACTCACTTCGAGCAGCTCATTTTCAAGGTGCTTGCGCTCTGTGATGTCCCGGGCGATTCCCTCGACTTCGTTGGGGCGGCCCTTAACGCAGATCAGGCGAGTTCCCACCTCCATGCGAATGGACTGCCCCGAGGCTGAAACGAAATCCCACTCCACGGTCCCTGAGGTCGAATTGGTGGCCAAGGCTCCAACATCCCCTGCCCCCGGTGTCTTGGTGCGGTCACTAGCCAGATGCCTGATCCAGACGGCTGCGGCCGGCTGCTGGGCCGGGG
The DNA here is from genome assembly GCA_903913865.1 of uncultured Verrucomicrobia subdivision 3 bacterium. Taxonomy (GTDB): domain Bacteria; phylum Verrucomicrobiota; class Verrucomicrobiia; order Limisphaerales; family UBA8199; genus UBA693. The sequence goes on along the minus strand of CAIWMU010000142.1, from coordinate 25,968 downwards.
CGATCAAGTCCACCAAATTTCTCCCCAGTAACTGTTCCCTCCGATGTTGCAGCAACTGCTCTCCGGCTTGATTCACCGATGTGAGTCTACCCTGCAAATCGTGTGTGTAGACGACATCATTGGCATTCTCAAACAGCTCAAGGTAGCGCTCTTTCAACGCCGCCTCGGTTTCCAGCTTCTGCCGAATGATGTCCGTCTGGCGGGAGACCCGCCGCCTCAACACAGCGACCCACGTGAACGAGGCCAAAACGACAAGTGTCAAGCCGCCGGTGGCCCACAGCAACCGCCGCAGCGTCCAAAAGGAGGCAGGGCGGATCACCTGGATATCTGCCCCGGACCGGAGCATGAGGCGGAAAGAACTCGCCCGCCAATCGGCACCTGCATTCCAGTCCCGCCCGGGCTCGATCCGGCAAACACCTGTGACGCCAACAAAGCTGTCATTAACAACCTTTGCCAATTCACGCTCACCCATGCCCCGGGGCAGATAGGCGTGAAAAATGACCCCGTTTGCCTGTAGAACGAGAAACATCTGACCGCCATTTCGGGAACGATCGACAACAACGGCATCCATCCGCACGAGTCGGCAATCTTGAGCCCCCTTTAGCGCTGCGTCAGCAGTGAGCAACTCGGGCAGGGGAACCGGGCTCGCTGGAATCGCAGGTTGCCCCTTCCCCACGCGACGGAACTGGGCGTCCTTGACCATGGGAGAATAGTCACCCGGAGAGGGAAACCCCAAAACTTCAACAACTTCTCCCGGCTTGAGTCTGCCCTCATCAAGTGTTTCCACATATAGGCCGGCCTCCCCGTCCTGAAGGTAGAGTGTTTCGCCATCGCAGAGGGTCACGGTGCCCCTCACCAACACCCGGTGGCCGTGAACACCTTGCGGGGTGAACCGGAAGAGGCTTGAAATGCTCTGGGTCGGAATCGCGAAGGGGTCCGATGGAGCTGCTTTAACAATACGAACATCCTGCGCAAGGACCCCCGTATCAAAAAGCTGCCGCTGACGGTTGAATCGGGTTACGCATACCCCTTGGAGTGACACAACACTATCCACCATCTCGTTCGCACGCAGGGGCAGACCGCTTGCCAAAACCTCCAATCTGCCGCCTCCGATCGAAACAACCAGGGAGAATCTCCCCCCCGGCTCGGCTATCCGCACCGAACGAACCACCCCTTCCACCTCAATAAACTGGCTGTCGTATTGGCCCGTGGAGATTTGCTCAAAATTCACCTGATGGGCGGGAGGGAAAGGCCCCTCCCCCACGACCATCGCCTGTCTGGCCTGGATCACGGGAGCAAACTCCCCCTTGTCTGTCACCCCCTCCAATTCCACCAACTGACCGGCAGCCAAGGGAACCAGCTCTGCTGCTCCTTCCGTGTGAAAGTAGATTCCCGCCGTGCCGTCATCGATAAATCGATAAAACCGATCCGCATCAAGATAGGTGATGACTCCCCTCAACCGGACTGGCTGCCTTCGCTCTGCCTGTTCAGCTGTAAGCCGCCGCACAGCTTCGGCCGTGCCCAGAAACGGATCCAACGTCTGGATCAGTTTCATGTGATTCGTAGCCGTGTCCAACAACCCCGAAGCGGTTCCACCTGCTATTCTTGGACCTCTGCCCCCCCAAGCTCCAACCCCATCCTCTTGAAAAGACAAAACGCCCGAAGTGGCCGATGGAAACCCTCCGCCAGATGGGTTGCCCGACACCGGCTCCCGCGCCATAAACAGCGCGATCACTATCAGGAGGGAAAAGCGGGTTGAATCCATTTAGATGATCGCAGGCTGCGGGATAATCGATTGGCCCGTCAATTGTTTGAAAGTTGACAAGTGATGTAATATTTTCTATTACAATACGAAACCGTTGTCAACCAATCACTACAGCACCACGAAATGAAAAGATACGCCAGCAAATCTTTAGTCATCCTCACAGGACTATGCTTCCTGCTGCAAGGATCCGACCTTGTAGCACAATCGTCGGCAAAGGTCGAGCAACTCCTATCCAAAATGACCTTGGACGAGAAAATCGGCCAGATGACCCAGGTTGACCTTCTAGCCATCAAGGACAAGGCTGATGTGGCTAAATATTTCCTAGGGTCGGTGTTGAGCGGTGGCGGGTCTGATCCGGCGGATAACAAGCCGGCAACATGGAAGGCCTCCTGCGATGAAGTGCAGATGCAGGCGCTAAAGACTCGGCTGAAGATTCCCCTGATCTACGGGGTGGATGCCGTCCACGGACACAACAATATCGAAGGGGCGGTCGTATTCCCCCACAACGTCGGGCTCGGGGCCACCCGAAATCCGAAACTGGTGGAACGGGCTGCGCAGATTACCGCCCGGGAGGTTGCTGCCACTGGGATTCATTGGGCATTTGCCCCCTGCGTCGCTGTGTCCAAAGACATCAGGTGGGGCCGCAGCTATGAGAGCTTCGGCGAGTGCCCTGATCTGGCAGGGGAACTGGGGGCCGCAGCGGTCAGGGGCTTCCAAACCCGCCTTCCCGGCGGGTTCAGAGTCCTCGCCTCCACAAAGCACTTTGCTGGCGATGGGGGAACCGAAAATGGCATCGACCAGGGCAATACAGTTTGCGACGAGGCAACGTTCCGAAAGATTCATCTGGCACCATACCTGCCCGCAATCCGAGCCAACTCAGGCACCATCATGGTCTCCTATAACAGCTGGAACGGTGACAAAATGCATGGAAACAAGCATCTTCTGACAGACATTTTGAAGAAGGAATTTGGCTTTCAGGGTTTCCTGATCAGCGATTGGGCTGCCATCGATCAACTCCCCGGGGATTACAAAACCGAGATCGAATCCTCAATTAATGCCGGGCTCGATATGATGATGATTCCAAATGGTCCGGGTCAGGCTAAGAATTATGCGGAGTTCATTTCGCTCACCCGGGAACTCGTGTTGGAAAAGCGCATCCCGCAGGAACGGATCGATGACGCCGTAAGACGGATTTTGAGGGCAAAATTTCAGTCAGGGGTTTTCGAGCACCCATTCGCCAGTCCCAACTTGATGTCCGAGCTTGGGTCCCCTGCCCATAGGAAGGTGGCCCGCGATTGCGTTCGCCAGTCTGCCGTCCTCCTTAAAAATGATCGCAACGCCCTCCCCCTTTCCACAAAAGCTGGCACTGTGACCGTCGTGGGCAAGGGGGCTGATGACCTCGGCATGCAATGTGGAGGCTGGACAATCGACTGGCAGGGCAAGAGCGGAAACCTCACTCCGGGCGGCACCACGATTCTGGCTGGCCTCAAAAATGCCTTGCGTAACTCCGTTAATCTGACCTATTCGCCGGATGGTTCGGCGCTGAATCAGGCCTCAACAGTGGTCGTTGTCATCGGGGAACAACCTTATGCTGAAATGAAGGGCGACAAGAAGGATCTTTCCATTCAAAGCGAGGATGCAGCCCTGGTTGAGAAAGCCAAAGCGTCAGGCGCAAAAGTCGTCACCATTCTGCTTTCGGGGCGTCCACTGATTCTGGGTTCCGTTCTGGAGCAAAGCGACGCGCTTCTTGCAGCCTGGCTGCCGGGCACAGAAGGTCAGGGGGTAGCGGATGTGCTTGTTGGTGCCTACCGCCCAACCGGGAAGCTCCCCCGCTTCTGGCCCCGCTCAAACGCTCAACTTGGACAGCCAACGGTGACGGATCCACAGTTCAGCTTCGGGTATGGGCTCACCTATTGATAGCGTTTGCCCAGACCCGTCGAACCATAGTGTTTCAAGGGATGCCCGAGTTTACGGACTCCCTTCCTGATCGAACTCCCTACCCGACTCATAAATCGGGTTGGGGAGTCGATGGGCCAGCCAGCTACGGACGATCCAACACCCTACCGGGAAAATGGTTTTCCCAAGGCTCTTGGAGTGCCGGTTTGGCCCGCGAACCCTGCCAGGATCAGCACGGTGAAAACGTAAGGCAGCACTTGAACAAACTCGGCCGGAACTGACCATCCTCCAAGGGATGAAAACCCCTGCAACCTGATTTGGGCTGCCTCAAAAAAGCCAAACAACAGGCATGCTCCCGCCGCATGCAAGGGGCGCCACTTCCCGAAAATCAGGGCAGCCAAAGCCATGAAACCGCGTCCCGCTGTCATGTTCCTTGAAAAGGAGGATGAGAGGAAGATGGAAAGAGTCGCACCACCGAGTCCAGCAAGAGCTCCACTGGCCAGCACTGCAACCCACCTCACGGGGTTTACTGGAATGCCTGCGGCATCCAATGCATGCGGATTTTCCCCGGCAAAGCGCAACCACAGCCCACCCGGAGTCCGTTGGAGAATCATCCAGGTCAGCAACACCGCAACCCATGCAGCCAGCACCGGAAAAAACTGAAACCGCTCAGTGAGCGGAATGGATGGAGTGGAGCTTGTGACATGATAAAGGATTTTGCACAGGAACGGGGTGATTCCCATCGCAAGTATGTTGATCGCCGTGCCTGCGACCACCTGATTGGCCCGCAACGGGATGACGAACAACCCATAAATTGCCGCCAGAGCCATTCCGGATGCCAATCCCACCGCGCCGCCAAGCCATGGGTTATGGGTTGAGAGTGTCGTGGCGGCCGCACCAAACGCCCCAACGAGCATCATGCCTTCCAGAGCAATGTTCACGACTCCAGCACGCTCACTGTAAAGCCCTCCAAGCGCCGCAAAGACCAGCGGCGTTGAAACGCGCAGGGTCGATGCCCCTAACTCGTCCAGCAACACAAAAACACTATAGTCACCACCAGCAGCCTCCACAACCCCGCAACCAGCGTCAAATTACAGGAACAACTGAACCTGACGGCGATCACCAAACTCGGCGTGCTCGACCGAACACCTTCTGGATCAAATCGAACGCGGTAGGCCCCGCATTCGTGGAGGGGGCGCAGGGTATGGGTGGATGCTGCTTCCAAGATTGATTCGGAACTACCTGACCTCGAATTTGATCGCACCCCCGGAGACGTTTTCGAACGGACCCGGCGTTGGTTTTGCTCCATCACGGTCCCGACCCCGGATATCCTTGTCCAGTTTCAGGGTTGACCTGTCGGCATTCTCATAGGCGAGACCGGGCACCTTCGCCTTTCCCAGTAACCCGGTATTGACCGCCGCCGTTTCAGCCCGCTGCAACTCCTTCCCGGGGCTGAACAAGACATTCCATCTCCCCCCTGCCCCCTCGACGATCTTCAGATCCAAACTACCCGGAACAACCAGCGGTGAATCCTCACTTCTCGCGTAAGGGAGGGCGCCACTGTAGTAAACATTACCGCGAACGTGGCAGGGAACCTCGCGAAAGTCATAGACCCACAATCCGGAACCGCCCCGCCAACCCGGATCCTTTACCGCCGACTCAACCGGCGGCTTTTTCAGATCTCCAGTCCCCACCAGTATGTTATTATAAAACCGGTTATCCCCCCCCTTCACATTCAACAATCCGGCGACCGTGGTGGAATGTGCAGGATGGTAGGGGGTGTCGCGGCTCAGTTCAGGGGCACTGATCAGACGCCCTCCGAACAAATTGTGGGCGTAGGCTCCCCCCTCCGAAACATCCAGAAGACTGACCCCTGATAGAAACAGGTTGTTATCCACCACAAAAGGACCGTGATCCACCTCAACGAACAGATCCTGATCCGCATTATTGTGGAACACGTTCGCACTCACACGGGTTCCCTGCGCCATCCAGTCGAGCCAGAGCCCCCGGCAGGTTCTATAGATATGATTGCCGGTGATCACCGAATCGATGGCTCCGTGGAATTTGATTCCTGCCATTTCAGCCCCTGTGAAAAGGCAGCGGACGTGGATGTCGTGGATCGTGTTCCCCGTGACGGTGGAAAAGGCGGCACCCAGACTCCCGACAACTCCGGCCTGCTCACAATGCGAAATGTGATTGTTCCGCACCACATGGTGCCCAATCGTCTCCCGGTTCCAACCTCGGGCATGTCCACGCTCGATGGTCTTGACATAGCCCTCCGCGCTGTTCGCAGAAGTGTTGTCCCACTGATCACCGTGTTTGCCGAGGGCTATTCCCGAGCAGATAGAATAACTGACAGCGTTGCTCTCGATGATCCATCCCTTGCTCCAATGAGTCCCAATCAAACCAATCTGTTCAGCTGTAGGGGGGGCCCAGGGAGTCGCCGCATGGCTGAGAGAAAAACCGCGCACCGTAATGAAGTTGCACCCGGGTTTTCCGGGATAGAAAACGGTCTGCCGGACGTTTATCTCAACCAGTTGCTCATTCGGGTTAACACCCTTGAACTGGGCCCAGATTGTGGTGCCAGCCTCTTCAGCCTTCGCAAACCATAGCGGAACAATAGGAACTGCGGGATCCATCCCCCCCTGATCGCTGATGGACTTGAACACAAGGCACAACGACTTGACGCCGCCAGTATTCCTAATTTTGGCGAAAACTGAGGACCACTCCTGCCATCCTCCGGTGTTTCCAACAACGCACGTGCCCAACAACTCTCCGGTGGGAGATCCAAGCCTGGCCTCGATTACCCCCCCCTCAGTAGCTGAAGCCGTCCGAAATTCGAGTTGTTCCGTTCCCTCCCCGAAGTCGAAACCATCATAACGAACCCAGTCGCCTGATTCTATCCAGCCAATACACTCCCCACCTTCGGTGCAGGCAGCGTTTTGGACACCATTTTGCGTGGAAAATCCGGTTGCTGGAGTTCGACCTGCCTGCCCGCCTGCCGTTCCCCGTTTGAGCCAGGCAACGTTCAGAAGGCATGGCCGTGCAGGCTGGTTCATCCATGGAAGTGGTGTTCCGACGGGTGACAAAACATCCTCCAGCTTTGGCGCTTCAATCATCCAGTCTCCGTTAAGGTAGACAGCACCGGTGTGATGGACCCGTCCTCTCGGATCGAACCAGTCGCCATGAATGACGTCCTTGTAAGGATTGAAAGCACCGAAAAACGAGTTCGGCAGAGTAACCGACCACACATCCCCCTGCACATTGGTCCAGCCTTTGATCACCTCGGAACCTTTGATCTGGACCTGTTCACCCGGTGCTGCCCGGTAAACGATGGGCATCCTCTCCGACTTTCCGCCGCGTGGAGGATTCACACGCTCCCGATAAATACCTTCATGAACGGTGATCACATCCCCGGGTTGCGCAAGCTCAGCCCCCCTTTGGATCGTGCGGAGTGGGGATCGTCGTGTCCCCCGATTGGAATCGCTCCCCTTTGTGGCAACATGGAATTCTGTGGCAGCAAGGGGAATTGAGATGATGCCCCACGCTACAACCAAAAATGGCAACCGCAAAGTGCGAATCTTCATGTGTGGATCCATCTTGGTCAAAACTCAGGACAACGTTCAAGCATCAATGGCCTGAAATTGGGAACTTTCATGAAATCAGGAAGTTGATCTGGACGGTGTCTGCTCGTCAATTCGGGCAGCCTTGGTCTTGCCTAAAGTGGAGAGATATGGTAGTCTACTAAATAGTGCGCTGCAGCAAACAATCACAGTGTTTGGCCGAGCTGGGGAGGTCCGCCTTGGGGCTTGCCCTGAGTTTTCTGCTACTTGCTGCGATTCTGGTTTCGTCAAGCCATTCCCTGCACTCCGCGTTGCATGGCACCTCGTCCCACGGGGATGAACACACTTGTCTCGCCTGCACCCTCTCCACAGCTGTTCTTTTTGGCGGGATAACATTGATCCTCACGAGTCTCCACGCAGCATGGCCAGTTGAGTTCCTTCGCCCAGCCTTTACCTTTCCCCATAGACCAAACCGCCAACAACCGGTGCGTGGTCCCCCTCCTGCCTGATATTCATCCCCAGTTAGATTCGGTTTCGTCGGTAGTGGTCCCTTAACCAGAAAAGAGCGCTCATGGCGTTCTTAGTAAGATATTTCAGGATTATGAAGATGAATTTTTCAGCAGTGTTGGTTGTTGGATTGGTTTGCTCCTCCGCGCACTCGATGGCGCAGGCGGAGCCAGAAGTTGAGAAGCTAAAAGCAGCAATCCACCAGTTGCAGGTGGACTTTGAGAAAGCCCGTCAGGAGCATCAGGAGCAATTGGAGGCCCTGAGCCGGAAGGTTGCGGAGTTGTCATCCAAAGGGCAATCCGCAACAACATCTCCTCCTCCGGTGTCGGTGGTCGTATCACCAACCGATTCAAAGTGGTCACCGGCAAAGCCAATAAGTGTGGCCCGCTCGGGATCCAGCTACATGAATATCAGTTTCGATGCGATTGTGGATGGCGGGTGGTCCACCGCGTCAGATCCAAGTCGCTATTTGCAGTTGGGTGATCACGATCCAATCCAGCGCGGATTCACTTTGCCAAATGCAGAGGTTGCGCTCGATGGTGCGGTGGACCCCTATTTCAAAGGCTTCGCCAATCTGCTCTTCAAGCTGGATGGAAACAACGAGACACAAGTTGAACTGGAGGAGGCGTATCTCCAAACCTCTTCACTTCCGGGGAATTTGCAGGTCAGGGCGGGTCAATTTCTCGCAGCATTCGGCAGGCAAAACGCGCAGCACCCTCACCAATGGTCCTTTGTGGATTCCCCCATCATTCTGGCCCGTACCTTAGGGCCCGAAGGATTGAGAAATCCGGGTGCTCAGATCTCATGGCTGTTACCCACCCCATTCTACTCGGAAGCCATTCTGGGGGTGTTTGATGGTTCCGGCGGGACAGCCTATAGCTTCCGTAATGGTGGAGAGGATGGAACCATGCACGGTCGAACCACCCAGGATCGAGCTTTGAGCGGCGCCGGAGACCTTCTCTACGTTCCGCGTCTGGCCACATCATTCGACATCACGGACCAACAGACTCTCCTGCTGGGCACGTCGGCCGCCTTCGGACCTAACCTCACGTCGCCGGATTCGCGAAGCGAAATCTATGGGGTCGACCTGTATTGGAAATGGAAATCTGCAACAGCACGGCAAGGATTCCCCTTTGTAGCATGGCAGAGCGAGGGCCTATATCAACGGTTTGGTGCGGGCGGGGATGGCATAAGCGGTTTGCCCGCCGAGAGCCTGCGGGACTGGGGTTTCTATTCCCAGGTGCTTTGGGGATTCAGGGAACGGTGGGTTGCAGCCCTGCGTGGAGAATATACCGCCGGAAACACAGGACTGCTTGATGCCACAGATCTGTTTCGAGGCGAGCGTCACAGGATCTCCCCTTCCCTGACATTCTACCCAAGCGAGTTTTCAAAAATCCGGCTCCAATACAACAGGGATGACGGCGCATCGTTTGGAACAGATCACTCGGTATGGTTGCAGGTGGAATTCCTCCTCGGAGCCCATGGTTCGCACCAGTTTTGAACCCGGGACAAACCAATGAACCAAAATACATCGTTTCAAGTGAAAACTATTCTCACCGTTCTCGCGCTTCTTTCAGCATTCCCGGCTTTTGCCAGGTTGAATGTGGTCGCGTCCCTGCCCGATCTTGCCGCCATCGCAATGGCAATCGGAGGGGAGCATGTCGAGGTATTCAGCCTGGCAAAGCCTCAGGAGGACCCGCACTTCGTGGAGGCCAAACCCAGCTTGATCCTGAAACTCAGCCGGGCCGACGCATTGATTGAAGGAGGTGCTGAACTGGAATCGGGTTGGCTCCCCTCACTTCTGGACCGTTGTCGCAACACCCGCATCGCATCAGGCGCTCCCGGACGGATCTCTTGCAGCCAGTCGGTCCGCCTCCTTGAAATCCCAACAAGTCTGGATCGTTCCAAGGGGGATATCCACGCTGCCGGAAACCCCCACTATTTGGTGGACCCCGAAAATGCCAGACGGGTCGCCAAACAGATCGGAGAGTCTTTCGAAGCTCTCGATCCAAAAAACGTTGTGGCATATCAGGCAAATTTGAAGAAATTCACAACCGATTTAGATACAAAACTGGCTGAGTGGGCAAAGCTCATGCAACCACTGAAAGGCCGGGAATTGGCTGCCTACCACAATTCATGGCTCTATTTTGCGGGGCACTTCGGGTTCAAAATTGACATCTTTTTGGAACCAAAGCCGGGCGTGCCCCCCACCCCACCGCATCTTGCCGGGGTGATCTCACGGATGAAGGCATCTGGTGTCAAAGTAATCATCGTCGATCCCTATCTTGACCGCAGAACCGCCGAGACGGTGGCCGCCCGATCGGGTGCGGTGGTCGTTGATGTGGCCCAATTTCCCGGCGGTATCAAGGGAACCGAGAACGATTATCTGAAGCTAATGGACAAAAACGTCCAGGCAATCGCAGCCGCCCTTGTAAAATAGTTATGACCGACCTCACGAATGCGGAAGTATTGAGTTTGCTGCTATGGCCGATGATCGCCAGCCTGATTTTACCTTGGCTCCTTGTCTACCTTGGACTGCATATTGTTCAGCGTGGGGTGATATTTGTGGATCTCGCCCTCGCCCAGACCGCGGCATTCGGAACCTGCCTCTCTTTGCTGGCCGGTTACGATGTGCATGATTGGCAAAGTTACGCTTTTTCCCTCGCTTTCACATGTCTGGGTTCGGTTGTTTTGACATTCACCCGGACTGCTGAGCAGAAGGCCCCTCAGGAGGCCCTCATTGGAATTGTTTACGTCGTCACCGCTGCCGCGGCAATCCTCATCCTGAGTAAAAGTCCCGGGGAGAGCCACGAATTGCAGCGGTCCCTCGTCGGCGAGTTGCTGGTCGTTCCACACATGGAGGTGATCCGCTGCTTCATCCTGTTTCTCATCATCGGCTGCATCCACTATAAATTCCGGAAGCAATTTTTGGCCATCTCTGCAAACCCCGCCGCCGCCGCTGCCTCGGGGCTCAACCTGCGACTTTGGGATTTCTTTTTCTACCTGCTTTTCGGTCTCGTGGTGACGAGTTTTGTGCACATTGCCGGAGTCCTGCTGGTCTTCTCCTATTTGGTGATTCCTGCAGTCTGTTCCCTCTATCTGGCAAGGTCGTTCATGGCACGGTTTCTTCTGGGATGGGGCATTGCCACAACCGCAAGCGTGATGAGCATTCTGGTTACCACCCGTGTGGATCTGCCAATCGGTGCGGCAGTTGTCTGCACTCTCGGTCTGGCCCTGATTGGGGTGATGCTTGGCAACCGCTGCCTTGGGAAAAAAACACCCCGAATCGGCAATTTCTGATGCAACTTCTACGATGACAATCAGCCACCGATGGCTTATATTTGTCACGTAACAACTTATTGAAATTCGACGATCGTATGAAGGCTAAAGAAACGGATGTGCTGGTTGTGGGTGCTGGCCCAGTGGGCTTAATGGCAGGGCTCTTTCTCGCCCAGGCGGGCGTAAAGGCCACAGTCGTTGACCGTGAGATGGGACCCACCGTGAGGAGCTACGCCTGTGCCTTGCATACCAGGAGCTTGAAATACCTCCAACAGCTCGGGTTGCTGGAGGCTGTAATAGCCGTGGGTCGAAAGGTCTCAAAAGTTGCATTCTACGAACAGGATCTTCGAAGGGCAGAACTTAATTTTGCTGAACCAGGTTCGGAGTTCCCCTACATGTTGCTTGTTCCCCAGGATGCCTTCGAACAGGTTCTGGAAAGCGCCCTTGTGACACAGACGGGAAGGCCCGTCCTGTGGAACCACCGCCTGACGGATCTCCAACCCGGTGATGATTCCGTCATTTCAACAATTGAGGAACTGACCGGCACATCGATGGGCTACACGATCCCACACTGGGAGACGGTTGTAAAAGCCAGGTTCAGTTTGCGATCCAAACTCGTAATCGGCGCCGATGGACACAATTCTCTGGTTCGCCAGCAACTTCACATCGAACCGGTCAGGGCTCCCGGTCGACAGGCGTTCGCCGCTTATGAATTTTTGACAGATGATCACGACTACGATGAAGTTCGGGTCGTGATGGCGCCCGAAAGCACAAGTGTTCTCTGGCCGCTTCCTGGGAACAAGTGTCGGTGGACATTCCAGCTGCTCCACTCGGAGGTGGCGGAATTTCCCGGCAAGGAGCGCAAGGCCATCCGGCTCTCGGACGAGGCTACCGATCAGAAGATCAGGGCATTTGTCCAGGAGTTGGCTCGCAAGCGCGCACCTTGGTTCAATCTCCCCATCAAGGGCATCTCATGGTGTTCCGAGGTCGTTTTCGAGCACTTTTGCGTCAAAACTTTCGGGATCGACCGTTGCTGGCTCGCCGGGGATGCCGCGCACCAAACCGGTCCTGTTGGAGTGCAAAGCATGAACGCCGGTTTCAGTGAGGCTCAGGCCATTTCAGCCGCCTTCGCCCAAAACCCATCTGCTTCAGGGTTGAGCAGTCGCCTTCAGGAATTTAACCAGGCAAATCTGGCTCGTTGGCAACAGTTGCTTGGTCTCACTGGCGGTCTCAAATCAGGACCAAAGACCGACCTGTGGATAAAAGACCGCTCCCAGAGGCTTCTTGAGAGTCTCCCGGCAACCGATGCTGCCTTGGAACGTCTGGCGGCGCAATTGCAGCTCCAACTTGGCTGAGGCACGCAGATGGCTTTTGTGTTTTGTTGGAATCCTGATATTATCGCTTCGACATAACTATGAAAAACCTAGATTCCGCAAAAATTTGGGGCGGCTTTGGGATGGCGATCTTCTTTGCGAATTTCGCTTTGTCGCAAGCTCTTCCAGCCAGTGTCCCTATTACGGCTTCTGCTCCCGCAGCAAAAATTGCCTTTGAAGCGCCCATCTTTGACTTCGGAAAAGTGAAGATGGGCGATCTGGTGAAGCACACCTTTTACTTCACCAACATCGGCAGTGGGATCCTCAACCTTAGCAATGTCCAACCTTCCTGCGGGTGTACCGCCGCTGGAGACTGGACACGCCAGGTGGAGCCAGGCAAGACCGGCATCATTCCAGTCCAATTCAACAGCGCCAACTTTAACGGTCAGGTTCACAAAACCGTGACCGTTACCAGCAGCGACCCCATCCAACCCGCAGTGATGCTCCAGATCAACGGCACCATCTGGAGGCCCATCGACATCAACCCTCAGTTTGCCATCCTCAACATACCCTCGGACGGACCAGCGAATTCATCCATCGTCCGTGTCATCAACAACACTGATGAGCCCCTGACAGTTTTCCCCCCCGAAAGCAACAATCCCAAACTGACGGCCACCCTCCATACCAACATACCCGGAAAGGAATATCAGTTTGTCATTTCTGCGGTTCCACCTCTGACATCCGGCAATTTTCAAGGCCAGATTACCGCAAAAACATCCTCTACCAACATGCCGCTGCTGACGGTTACTGCATGGGCAAACGTGCAGCCCGCTGTGATGGTCATGCCGCCCCAAATCGTACTACCGCCGGCTCCGTTGGGAGGAGATACAACCCCCACCATTACAATCCAGAATAACAGCTCCTCGCTGATCCAGGTCTCTGATCTTTCGATCAGCATTTCCAACATCACACCTCAGCTTCACCAGACCGTTCCGGGCAAAACCTTCAGTATCTCAGTCCCGTTTCCAAAGGGCTTCGAACTTCCGGCCCATATACCTGCGGAACTAACCCTCAAGACTACCCACCCTCAAGCACCGTCCATCAGGATCCCCATCACCCAGATCCCGAGAGCCACACCTGTCGGAATCCCTGCACCAGCGAGGGTAGCCCCGGCGGCAAGTTCTCCAAAGACCAACTCGATTCCTGTTCCTACGCCTCCCCTACCCCATTAGGGCGGACAGACGGGGAATCCCCCCCAGCCAATGATCAAGCCCATTCTCATTGAAGGATTCTTGGTGGCTTTGGTTGGATTGACACTAGCCTTGGGGGCGAACGCCATCTCCCCCAGAGGACTCTCCCTTTCTCGAAACTACTTTCCCGAATCCTCCGAACCCACGAAGGGGGCTGGGGGTGGCAGAAATCAACCATCCTTACAACCCAGTCACCCAGATGGGACAAATGGAGTCCGGGATCGACTTTTAGCCAAGGGGCTCCAGATTGCGGATGCGCTGGCTGCCAAGGCTGCCTTCGATGACCCGCTCCGCCTGCAGGGCCTTGTGATCTTTATCGATGCCCGTGGCGATGAGGCCTACGCTGGTGGACACATTCCCGGATCTCTCCAGTTGGACTATTACCATCCGGAAAAGTATCTGCCGATCGTCCTGCCCGCATGCACGGTGGCTCAACGGATCATCGTTTACTGCAATGGCGGGGAATGCGAGGACAGTGAGTTTTCAGCCTTGATGCTGAGGGACGCAGGAGTGGCCGCGGAGAAGATCTTCGTGTTCGGTGGGGGAATCGTTGAATGGCGGCAACGTGAATGGCCGGTGGCAACCGGATCGAGTGACGGTGCTGCCAATCCCGGACCATGAACAATTCCTCCCCACCCTGCCGTTGGCGGTCAGTAAACTGGCTCCTGCTGCTGTTGCAGTGGGCTCTGGGTGCCCATTTTCTGTGGATGGGGATCTCAAAGGCTCTGGACCCTGTCACCTTCCTGAAGCTCCTCAGACAGTATGAGCTGACGCATAACTACATCCTGCTCAATGGCATAGCAGCCACCCTGCCCTGGCTCGAGGCCCTTTGTGGTCTGCTGCTGCTCACGGGGATTGCGTTGAGAGGAACAGCTCTTGTGTGCCTGGCCATGCTCATTCCGTTCACCCTCGTCGTGGTGGCTCATGCCAGGGGGCTTTCAACCCAGCTTCACATTCCCTTTTGTGCTGTCAGGTTCAACTGCGGCTGTGGCGCAGGAGAGGTGTGGATCTGCCGGAAGATCCTGGAAAACTCAGTTCAGATGATCCTCACCGGTATCATCATATGGCGCCCTGGCGGCAGACGCGCCGTGCCGCCGGCGACTGAGATTTCCGGCCCCGTCCAAAACCCCAAGCCAGACTCTCTTAAAGAAGGGTGATCACACCCCGGGGGGAGGTTGCTGCTCCGCGAATTGATCCTGTTCCTTCAACTCCTTCTTGAGACGAAATAGTTGCTTCTTCAACTCCTCCACAGTTCGCTTCTGAGCAGGGTCGGCATATATGTTGTGCATCTCGTCGGGATCGTGAGTCAGGTCGAACAGTTCCCACTGGTTCTTCTTCCAATAATGAATCAGCTTGTGGGTATCCGTCCGGATCCCGTAGTGGGCGCGGGTGTTATGGTCGCCCGGGTCATGGTAGTAGCGGTAGTAAAAGCCGGTGCGCCAACTTGAAGGCTTTTTGCCCCGGAACAAAGGCAACAAGGATGCCCCCTGCATGTCCGTGGGAACCTTCAAACCTGCCACATCCATGAATGTGGGGGCAAAGTCCACGTTGATCGCAAGGGAGGACTGCACAGATCCCGCCTTGATATGCCCCGGCCAACGCACAATGAAAGGCATCTGGATGGATGGCTCATACATGAACCGCTTGTCATAGAGGCCGTGGTCCCCAAGAAAGAAACCCTGATCGCTCGTATAGATCACAATTGTGTTTGTGGCGAGGTGTTCCACATCGAGAAAGTCAAGGAGACGCCCGACGCTGTCATCCACGGATTGCACGCAGGCAAGGTAATCCTGCATGTAACGCTGGTATTTCCAGGAATCAAGCGCGGCGCCTGTCAGTTTGACCGGTTTCCCGTCTATAACTGTCTCCACCTCGGTAGGCTTGGCGGAAAGCCATTCTGCGCGGGACGCCCCCTTCAGTTCCGCAGGTGGCTCCAACTTCAAATCACGCCTGTTCATATCCGTGAAAACCTTTTGATTGCACTCCTTGATGGCATCCGAGCGGGTTGCATAGTCATCCCGAAGCGTGGCCGGCTCTGGAATCTTCTTTGAAGCGAATTGCTCCCTGTATTTGGGTTCTGGATCCCAGGGACGGTGGGGTGCCTTGTGATGGCACATCAGAAAGAAAGGCTTGTCCTTGGGGCGCTCCCGGAGGAAGTCGATGGCAAGGTCGGTTATGATGGAGGTGGCATAGCCTTTGATCACCTTCCGACCATTCTTATCTATAAAGGCAGGGTCAAAATAAAGTCCCTGCCCGGGGAGTATGCTCCAATAGTCGAATCCCGTTGGATCACTACCCAGGTGCCATTTGCCGATCATGCCCGTATGGTATCCCGCAGATTGAAGATATTTCGCCACCGTGGGTTGCGATCCATCAAACCGATTAAAGACAGGGGTGCCGTTGATGTGGCTATACTTCCCGGTAAGGATGGTCGCACGGCTGGGGGTGCAAATGGAGTTGACCGCATAACAGTGATCAAAGCGCATCCCCTCCTTCGCCAGACGATCCATGCCGGGAGTGACATTCACCCGGCTGCCATAGGCACTAATGGCATGCGCCGCGTGGTCATCCGTCATGATGTAGAGAATGTTCGGCTGGGAGGCCCCGATCGCTTTTGAGCCGACCAAAAAAGCCACCGCAGCCATCAAAAAAATCCGCAGGATGTTCATGCCACCCCAGATTAAGGCCCCTCCGTTCCATGGAAAGAGAAAAAGGGACGGACGTCCTTGGGTTTTAAACGGGGTTCACGCAGGTAAAACGGAACGGATTGCAGCCTGCAAGGCTTCATCAGGTAAAGGGCATCACATCGCCTCCCACCACCCAATAAGGGCTTTCCATCAAGGGCCCACTTAGTGAAGCATCGCGATTGGGTTGGGAAGCAGGATGAGTTTCGCCTCCAGTTCCAGATAATATTCCAGCCTGCGGGAAGTCTCTGCTTCATCGATATGCCGCGCCATGATCAAATAGCTCGCGTAGTGATTCCCCTCGGACTCGACCAGACTCCCATAAAACGTTGCCAATTCAGGATCCACCTGCGTCAATGCCTCCGCCAGCACCTGGAACTTCTCGCAACTACGCCCTTCAATCAAGCTGCAGCAGATCAAATGATCGATAACCTGATGACGGGCGCCGCTGCGCACCGATTTCATCAAACCCCGAATCCAGGCGCTGGGGTATGCCTGACTGAACGGGATATTCCGGCGCTTCAATAACTCAAGAACCAGCTGGAAGTGCTGAAGTTCCTCGATTGCGATGGCATTCAGCTCATCGACCCTCTGAAAAAGATCGTGGTACTTTTCGAGATTCAAGGCGCTTGTCGCAGCCTTCCGCTCGAGATGAGCATGGTCAACCAGAACGGAGGGAAGGTTTCCCAGAACTCTGGGCAACCAGTCTTGAGGCACTTTCTCTCGGAACAAAAGCATGTGGGAACATCGTTGGGGATTCAGATGGAGGCAAGGCAAAAATCCTCTGGCAAGGAGCCCAATCCATGGTGCCGATCTCCGCCCATTTTCTGGTCCAGGAGCGATTTGATCGCGCCCCAACCATGTCACCCCTTCCGACGATACCCCACCGTCACCATCCTGCTATCGATCTCAATCACAGAGTAGCCCCAAGGCAGATAACGGTCGGGCCCCTTCCGCTCAGGGTGTTCAACCCGCCAGGCAATAACCTGCCAACCATCCCCGGATTTCAGCACCTCCCACTCAGCCCTGTCAGCCCAGTTCTCCCGCTGTTCGAGCAATCTACGCGCAACAGCGATCTGCTCACGATGATGCCCAGCAGGATCTTCGGGCGTCTCCATACGGGCCTGCTTCCCGCCACATCCAAGGAGGAGCGAGACACACATGACGACCGTCCAGCATCGAAACATCATCTCCATATCGGCAGGTCACGGGAAATAGTTAATCGCTCAGCTTGAATCCCCTTTCGAAAATCCAGGAGCCGGCCGGTTAGAGCGCATCCCAGCTACCAACGAGTTCGCGAAATCCCCGCACTGCAATCAGGAGGATCGCCGCAGATCGCAAGCCGGGGCGACCTTTGAAGCGATCGTGATTGAGATGTGTAATCGGGGTGGCTGCATCCGAATAAGCTGAGCCTGCCACTCCCACTCTGTCCCTTGACTGGAGTCAATTTGGCACTATCAGTATCTTATGCAATTTGATCGGTTGACAATAAAATCTCAGGAAGCACTACAGGCAGCTCAGGGTATCGCCCAGTCCCACTCCCATCAGGAGGTTGACGGCGAGCACATGCTCCTCGCCATGCTTGGGCAGACGGAGAGCCTCATTCCTGACCTGCTTGAGAAGGTTGGAGTCCAACCCGCAAACTTGAAATCGGATCTTGAGCGGGAAATCGCCCGCCGTAACACGGTGAAAGGATCTGCGGCGGAACCGTTCATTGGTGCCGATCTTCGAAATGCGCTGGGAAAAGCGGAATCGGAGGCAAAGGCACTCAAGGATGACTATATCAGCACGGAGCATTTGCTCCTCGGCTTGCTGGAGTCAGGTGGTTCCTCACTCAAACGAATACTCCAGAAGGCGGGGGTGAAGCGGGATGCCGTCCTGCGCGCTCTCGCGGATCTGAGGGGGAACCAGCGAGTGGTGGACCCAACCCCTGAGGATAAATTTCAAGCCCTTGAGAAATACGGCCGCGACCTGACTGCCCTCGCACGGCAGGGAAAAATCGACCCTGTGATAGGCAGGGATGATGAGATCCGCCGAGTGATGCAGGTGCTGACTCGCCGCACAAAAAACAATCCGGTGCTGATCGGTGAGCCGGGTGTGGGGAAGACAGCAATCGCTGAGGGACTGGCAAGGCGGATGGTCAGTGGCGATGTTCCTGAGTCTTTGAAGAACAAGCGCCTGATCTCGATGGATCTTGGGGCGATGATCGCAGGAGCAAAATACAGGGGGGAATTTGAGGACCGCCTGAAGGCCTTTCTGAAGGAGATTGTATCCAGCGAGGGCAAAATCGTCCTGTTCATCGATGAGCTTCACACACTGGTCGGAGCCGGAGCGGCGGAGGGGGCAACCGATGCCGCCAATATTATGAAGCCTCAATTGGCACGTGGCGAGCTGCGTGCAATAGGGGCCACCACGCTGGATGAATATCGCAAACACATCGAGAAAGACCCGGCTTTGGAGAGGCGGTTCCAGCCTGTGACGGTTGCCGAGCCCACCGTCGAGGCAACAATCGCAATCCTTCGCGGGCTGAAAGAGCGCTATGAAGTGCACCACGGCGTCCGTATCCAGGATGCCGCCCTCGTGGCTGCCGCCACCCTGTCCCATCGTTATATCACCGACCGGTTTCTCCCCGACAAAGCCATCGATCTGATAGATGAGGCGGGGTCCCGCCTGAGAATGGAGCTGGATTCCATGCCCACTGAAATTGACCAACTGGACAGACAAATCCAGCAACTCGAGATCGAACAGAGCGCCTTGCGAAAGGAGAAGGATGCTGGTTCAATCGACCGGCTGCACAAGGTGGAGAAGGATCTTGCGAACCTCAAAGAGGAGACAAGCCGGCTCAAGGCCCGATGGCAGAACGAAAAGGCCGCCATAAATGCTGTAAGCATCATCAACAGCCAGTTGGAGGATGCCAAGACCGAATTGGAAGGTGCCCAACGCCAGAACGATCTGAACCTCGCAGCCCAACTCCAGTATGGGCGGATCCCTGATCTGCAAAAGAAGCTGGCTGCGGCCGAACTGAGCCTTCGTGAAAAACCTGAGGACAAACGATTGCTGCATCAGGAAGTTTCGGGAGAGGAGATCGCCCAGGTCGTGGCGGCCTGGACAGGGATCCCTGTCACACGCATGCTGGAGAGTGAGAGGGAAAAACTGGTAAAGATGGAGGATCGAATGGAGTTGCGGGTAGTCGGGCAGGACGCCGCCATCCGGGCCGTATCCAACGCGGTCCGGCGATCCCGATCAGGACTTCAGGATCCTAACCGCCCGGTTGGGTCATTCATCTTTTTGGGCCCCACCGGGGTCGGAAAAACGGAGACGGCGAGGGCACTCGCAGAGTTCCTGTTCGACGATGAGAATGCCATGGTCCGAATCGACATGAGCGAGTACATGGAGAAGCATTCCGTGTCCCGCCTCATTGGTGCCCCTCCAGGTTATGTGGGCTACGATGAGGGCGGTCAACTCAGTGAGGCCGTCCGCAGACATCCCTATACTGTGGTCCTGTTCGATGAAATCGAGAAGGCGCACCATGATGTGTTCAACGTGCTCCTTCAGGTGCTGGATGATGGACGACTCACAGACGGTCAGGGTCGGACGGTTGATTTCAAGAACACGATCATCATTCTAACCAGCAACATCGGTTCACCCATCATTCAAGGTTTCTACGAGGACCAGAAGACTGGAACAAATGACATCAGGGATATGGAAAGACTGGTGCGGGCGGAACTCAGGGCCCATTTCCGTCCCGAATTCCTGAACCGCATTGATGACACGATCATCTTCCAAAGCCTGAGCGAAAAGCACATCTCAAAGATTGTTGATATCCAGCTGAAACAGCTGGATCATCGTCTGGCTGCCCAGCAAATCACCCTCGAAACAGACGCTGCCGCCCGACAGATTATTGCAAAGGATGGCTTTGATCCCCAATTCGGCGCCCGCCCTCTCAAACGGGCCATTCAGGATCTGTTGCTCGACCCCCTTGCAACACAGTTGCTTCAGGGCGACTTCGGACCGGGTGACAAGATCACCGCCCTTGGGAAACATGGGGAAATCAAGTTCAGCAAGTTGCCACAGGATAATCAAGCTTAACATTACTTATTTATAAATCTGCAAAGTTGCATGTAACTACTTGCGCCCTCGGGTTGAAGTGGTAACTTACCATAGGAGACTTGTATGAATGCAACCTGGTTGAGCAAAGAACTTGCAGATTCCTTCACGGAAGACATGGTGGTTGTGATTCTCTACGCCGCCTGTCTGCTTGCGATCATGGCAGCAGCAGTCACCTGCATCCTTTGAGATTGGCGCACCTTCAAAAGCAACTCTTGGTCCGCTGACCAGCGAGAAAGCCCGAGGCATCGATTGGATCGAGCCCCGTCCCACAACAAAGTGTAGCTGAAGCACTGATGCGGACTTTACGTGGGAGTCGCAATAGGGTTTAGTGGGGACAATGGCAGACAGTGATCATCCCCAAGCGGGTTGGGTGAGTCGTCTTACCGTGCTCTGCGGCGCGGTGCGTGAGCTTTGGGTCACTTTCGCGGTCAAACTCATCGGCATTCTAGCCTATAGCATAGCCAACTCTACCCTGGTTCTCTGGCTTTCCTACGATCTGGGTTATGATGATGTGCACGCGGGCTATCTGGTTTTCGGATGGTCGGCGTTAATGACCCTTTTCACCGTGCTCGTGGGTTCCCTGACGGATGCCATTGGACTGCGAAAAGCGTTTCTGCTGGGGGCTTGGATTTGTGTCGTTTCCCGGGCCATTTTGACGTTTTGCACCGCCAAGTGGCTTGTGCTCGCTGGCGGGCTTTTTCTGCTGGCCGCAGGGGAGGCGCTTGGAACCCCTGTGCTGGTGGCGGCCGTTCGCCGATACTCTACCACGGCACAAAGATCCATCGCATTCGCCATTTTTTATGCTGTGATGAACGTGGGGTTTTTTATAGCAGGATTTATCTTCGACTATGTCAGGCAAACAGTTGGGGAGCCTCACGGCTTGTTCACTGTCCCGGGGCTGGGAGTTCAGTTGACTACCTACCGCACCCTGTTTCTCGTCAGTCTGATTGTCGAAATCGTGCTGCTTCCCTTGATATACTTTGGACTGCGCGACGGCGTGGAGGCGACGGATCAGGGGGTCACCATCAACCCGGAAAAGCCGAAATATCCCGGTGAGAACCTTGCCAGAGCTCTTTGCTACACCTGCAGGGATGCCATCCGTGATACGATCAGGATCTTTCGCGGGCTCTGGGCACAGCCGGGCTTCTACAAGTTTCTGGCCTTTCTGGCGCTCGCGGCCTTTGTGAGGCTGATCTTCATCCAGATGTACTACACCTACCCCAAATTCGGCATCCGTGAACTGGGGGCGGGTGCTCCGATTGGGAAGTTGTGGAACATCAATTCGATGCTGATCATTTTACTGGTTCCGTTCGTGGGATTATTCAGCCAGCGCATCTCAGCCTACCGTATGGTTTCGATCGGGAGCGCGGTGGCGGCCGCCTCTGTGTTCATCATGGCACTACCACTGGCCTGGTTTACACCCATCGCGGACGGTGTTTTCGGCCAGTGGCTTGGGCATGGATATCTTGGTCTCACTGGAACAGTCCATCCCTACTACGTCATGATCTTCCTCTTCGTGACGGTCCTCTCCATCGGGGAAGCCGTTTATTCACCCCGCCTTTATGAATACGCAGCCTCAATTGCCCCAAAGGGACAGGAGGCCTCCTACATGTCCATGTCCTATCTTCCTTTTTTCGGGGCCAAACTTCTTGTGGCAGGCACCTCCGGCTGGATGCTCGCCTGGTTTTGCCCTGAGCAGGGTCCGCGCAACTCTCAGATGCTCTGGTTGATCATTGCTCTTACGACCACGGTCGCACCCGTGGGCTTGTTCGCGCTGCGAAAATATATCAGGGTCGATGAAGCCGGCCGAACTTAAGATCCGCAGCCCCCGATCAGAGAACTGCGGATTCGGTGATGACGAGATCGCCACGGTTGGCATCCAGAGTGGCATTCACCCCTATCGGAAGGGTGGCATTGAGAGGGATATGTCCAAATGGAAGACCTGAAACTACCGGCACACCGAGCGGAACCAACCGCTCCCTGATAACGTCGTCGAGAGTCTGCCGATATTCCACGCTACCCGGCTTCTTGACTTCCTCGCAGTTCTTGTTGATACCCACAGCAACCCCGGCAACTTGATCAAGCACCCCGGCATTCAGCAAATGGGTGAGCATTCGGTCGAATCGGTAGGGTAATTCATCCAGATCCTCGAAGAACAAGATTGATCCTTTCAAACTGGGCAAGTATGGGGTGCCAAGCAGCGTGCACAACAAAGTGATATTCCCTCCGATCAGGGGGCCGGATGCCTTCCCTTTCCGAAAGCTGATGGGTGCAATCTTCTCCACCTTCCGGCCACGCTTCCGACCACCTGTCTGCAGCCCCCCCGAATCCAACCCCTGCATGATGCTGCCTGAGGGAAAGGGCCTCATTAATGTGCGGAGCAAACTCTCCGTGGTGAAGGGCGGGACATCCTCCTTATTGAGATCCGAGTTCAACATGGGACCATGGAAAGTGACCAACCCCGATTTCACCAAAAGCGCGCAATGAAGCGCGGTAATGTCGCTGTAGCCGACAAATATTTTCGGGTTTTCGGTTATGGCCTGATAATCCAGCAAGCCCAGCAACCTGCCAGATCCGTATCCACCGCGCACGCATAGAATGGCCTGAACTTTTCGATCCTGGAACATCTGCATCAAATCGGCAGCCCGCTCCCGGTCTGATCCCGCCAGGAATCCATGGCGCTTTCGAACATTCCGGGCCAAACGAACCTTGAAGCCCAGCGCCTCCAAAGTGGCAACCGAACGATCAATAGCTTTGGGATCCGGAGGGGCACTGGAAGGAGCAACTATGCCGATTGTATCCCCGGGACCTAAATGATTGGGTTTCTGTAACTTCATGAACGAGCACGCATGGTGTCCGATCATCGGACGATCACGCGCTTTCATCCTTCACGAATGCCGGGAAGATCACAAGCCAATCGTTGGAGGCCCCCCCGGAGCAATCCCTGAACACCTACTTCCCCTTCGGTCGGATGCGGGCGCCCAATTGGGGTGGCAAAACCCTCACTGCCGTCGCGGGGTGGTGTGCCACGGGTCCGGGATGTGGCGGCTTGTTCAGCACGGGAGGATGCTCCGAGCCTGCGCCCGGGCCCGGAGTGTGAATCTCGGCAGTGTGCAGCTTTTCCGCAAGCCATGCACCCGCCCCCAAATTGGACTCGCCGATCTTCGCCTGAGGAAACTTCATTTCTCCGATTTGAAAATCGGCCATGGATTTTGAGACTCCGATGGTCTGTCCGCCGGAGTGCCCCACCTCGTGCGACCTGACTGCAGCTGCCGTAGGGGTCTCATAGCCATTCACGAGCCATTCCAACTTCCCCGTAGAGACATCCACAAGCAATCCATGCACCGCCATTTTCGGGCTGATCAAAGGGCTGTTTCTGGCGATGTCAGTCGAACGGATCACATTTTGGCGATCACTGCCGAAGTTGCCAAAGAACTCGGAAAGATTCTCAGGGAGGGAATGCCGCTCAATCCCTAACGAATGGAATCGATCCAGCAACTCCATGGTGCCGGTCTTCCCTACCTGACAATCGGAATGCCCGATGATGGCAATCTCCTTCCCTCCCTTGATGGCGCAAGCCAAAGCCAACGAACGCATCGTGCTGCTCAGAGGGCTTGTGATGATATTCCCCGCATTTCTGAGCCAGATGAAGTCCCCTTCTGGAATTCCCAACACAGCCGGAAGAAGAGCATTCAAGCGGACATCTATGCATGTCAGGGCGATGATGGGGAGTTCATCAGCAAATTCAGACGGATGCAATCCAGCAGTCGTATCGCCGGCCAAAGCCCGGTGGTTTGCAGCTATGATGGCTTCGAAAAGGCGCATAATGACCGATCAACTCCAAGGCCAAAGAGCAACCTCTGAGTTTATCTCCAAGCTAAGTTTTAGGAGTCCCACCATCCGCACCCGACTTGAATCCAGGCAACTTTTCCAGAAGGCTGGAGAGCTTGATGCCAGTGAGCCCCTCAACGACCGGCGGCAGTTGTGACAGAATCTGAGCCACATCCCCGGTCAATTTGCTGGCGCCACCCCCGGGCCCGGATCCGGAATTGATGATGATCATCTTCTCCATCTTCGAAAGAGGCTCGCTGATCTTGCCTGCGACCTCCGGAAGGACACGAATGATCATTTCCACCACTGCCGCCTCGTTGTATTCCTTGAAGGATTGGGCCTTCATGCGCATGGCTTCGGCAGTTGCTTTTCCCTGTGCCTCAATAATTGTTGCCTCCGCCAAGCCCTTGGCTTTCTGAGCTTCCGCTTCAGCGATGCCGGTGGCCTTTGTTACATCCGCGTTTGCAAAACCAGTTGCCTTCGAAGCGGCGGCCGCGCCAGAGGCTTCCGCCTCCAGCTGGAACTTTCGGGCATTTGCCAGGGTTTCAACGCGATAGCGCTCGGCATCCGCCGGCTTTTGAACATTGGCTTCCAGTTCCTTCTGGCGCCGGAGGATTTCCTGCTGTTGCAGCTCAATTTGCTTCTGCTTTTCGATGATGTTGACCTGAACCTCCTCGGCTTTCACCAACTGGCCGGTCTTGAATTTCTGCAGGTCATAGGCGAGATCCGCCTCGGCCTTCCGCTGGTTCACGCTCGCCTGGTAAACGGCGACGTTCATCTGATAATCACGCTGTGCCTCAGCAATTTTTGAATCAGCCACGAACTTCGCTTCCTGTCCCGCCTGCGTTGCCTGTGCTGAACGAATCATGGCATCCCGGTCCGCCTCGGCCTGGGCAATCTGAGCATCCCGTTTGACCTGGGCAATACGGGGTTTGCCAAGAGCTTCCAAATATCCCTGATTGTCACGGATGTCACGGATCGTGAAACTCACGATCCCCAACCCCATGTTGGCCATATCCCCGGCCGCAACCTCCTGAACCTTCGCTGCGAATGCATCCCTGTTCTGGTAGATGTCCTCCACGGTCATCGTCCCAAGGATCGCCCTGAGATGGCCCTCGAGAGTCTGCATCGCGATGTTTTTGATCTCCTCGGTGCCCTTGCTCAGGAATTGTTCTGCGGAGGTCGCTATGGATACATCGTCCCCCTTGACCTTGATCTGTGCCACCCCATCGACCCGTACCGGAACTCCCTTGCTGGTGTAAACCTCCGGGGTGTTCACATCAATGGTCAACAATTCCAGGGACAGAACATCCACTTTCTCAATGACCGGAATGACGAACGTGCCACCACCTTTGACGACCCGAAACCCTCTGGACTGAACCGTCCCATCCAGATCCGCAAAGGTGTGTTTGCGACCGGAAACGATCAGCACCTGATTCGGCCCCACCTTCGTGTAACGGCTGGCCCAGACCGCCATCAAAACGATGACGACTGTTACAATGCCAAAAACAGCCACCGCGACGGTCCCGAGCTCTGTGATACCAGCAAACATGCTATTCATAGTCTATTTTGTAGATTCGTGGGTGACAACCTGACACGGTTCAACATAAAACTGTGAGCCTACGATTCGAACGATTCGAACGTCCTGACCATTTTTGACCTGATGCCCCCCCTCCGTTCGCCGGTGTAAGATGCTTTCTGTAATTTGTCTTTCTTCCCTCCGTCCTTACCCCTCCGGGGTGAGGCGGAGCGAAGGCGAGCGCAGCGAGC
>CAIWMU010000141.1 GCA_903913865.1 uncultured Verrucomicrobia subdivision 3 bacterium | reverse complement strand
GGTGGATGAGGTTGGTAGGCGACATAGGTCCGTGACGGTGCGGTCGAGAGCAACCAGACGGTCTCGCCGGGCCTGGTCTTCAGGCTGGCGTCGTGCGTGTGCAGCTCGGTTGGTCCGACGGCGAACTCGGGCGACTGGAGGTGGCGCACCACGGACTGATCTTTGCCGTCCACGCGTCGCACGAGATAATTCTCCTCGTAGCAGTGCCACTTCAGCTCCAGGCGGCGTCCGGGCCGCTGGTATTGAATATGCCGAATGAAACCATCAGCCGACTCCTTCACTTTGGCCTTGAGCATGATGTCGCGGAACCGCTCGAAGGAACGGTATTCGGCGGGGTCACCCATTTCCACGACGAACCCGCTGCGGGCTTTCACCCACTCCTCGTCGGCGATACCGCCAATGGAGTCACCCACATAGTTGTCTTGATACAGCACGATTTGGCGGGTTCGTTCCTCAATCGTCGTCTTGCAGGGGCCGCGCAGGTGGGTTGTTTCGAGCGGGCGCACTCCCACATAGGTGTCGCCGTCATGGATGAACCACCAATCCCCAGGCTTGAGTTCGAGAGGCAGGTGTGTGACCGGTTGGTCGTTGACAAAAACGCCCTCCAGCCCTGGTTGCCAGCGGAAAAGGAACATGCCGGCCGACACGCGGTGGAGTTTGTTGGCGACGGGTAGGACGTCGTCCGGGCCGCGGTTTCGTCCCGAATAGGTGTAGAGGAGCGTGTTCTTGTGCTGCAGGACACCGGCACGGCCCCGCTCCGCGAACTCCCGCATCCACGGCCCGGGCATGCCCGTCCAATCATCCTTGAGAGGTTGGTCGGGACGGTTGTCGAAGTAAAGTTCGGTCCGGTCCATGAAGGCAGCACCGTTGAAGACATAATGCGGATAAAGAGCGGCGGACCGCTTGGGGCTGCCGAGGGGAGCCGCCTTTGGGGCCCGACTGTCGTTCCACCACGCCGAGGCGTAAACCATGCAGCCGGAGGCTTCGTAGGGATGGTTGATCGAACCAACGGCGTACTGGGCGGTCTGGTAGTTGACCATTTCGCCCAGCACGGGACCGGGCGGCGCATCGGAAAGACCCGGCAGTTTCGGGTAACGATTCATCCAAGGGATGAGTTGCACCGAACAGTGCAGCTCGTTCGGGAACTGCTTGCGCCAGGCGACGTCCTGCAGGTAGGCGGGCAGGTCAGGCACCATGCCTTCCACGTCGTCCAGTGACCAGCGGCCGCCGGTGACTGGTTGCCGCCAGACGCCCCAGTCGAAAAATTCGTTGAGCCAAATCGGCTTCTCGACGCCCGTGGCGAATTGCAGGCGATCGCCGCTCGTGCCCAGCCAGGCGCCGGGCGCCATGCGGCTGCCAGGCCCGGTGATTCGTTCCACCACCGGCGACCAGGTCAGGAATCGGTTAAGCCAAAGCCGTTCGGCGATCAGGCGGGTCATCCGGGCCAGTTCCGGATCCTTCAGGAACGCCTTCATTGCGTCGTAGCCGTTAGAGCTACACCAATGTGCTTCCAGCACGTTGAACTCGGGGATGTCTCCGCTCAGGCTCAGGTTATCCAACTCGCCGCGCAGTCCCCAGTAAGCGGCATCCTTCACGCCTGGATTGCCGGTGACGCACCAGGTCAAGGCCAAGAAGCTCAGGTAGTCATGGGCATTGGCACCGTTGTAACCGGGAGCGTGCATCCACAAGGTAGGTTCCACGTCGGCGGTTTCGGGGTGGAAGGCCGTGAGCACATTCCTGATGGCTTGATGTGCTTCGGGCGTAAGTCGTTGGCCGATCCGCAACGAGAGGATGGCCAGCGGAATCAGCTCTGTCTGATACTGGCAAACCTCTTTGGCAGGATGCCTTCGTTTCGGGTCGCGCCAGGCTGCCTCGATCTCCACCTGCTTCCGCTTGCAGTAGTCAACGATCTCGCGGTTGACGGCCGCTACATCCTCGGAATCGCCCCTCACGAGTCGCTCGAACTGCGTCAGCCTTGGGTTATCGAGGCGGCCGGGGTTGCTTTGGTAGATACTTCCGCGCATGCGGTAGCGCAGCGCATCCCAACCGCAAGCAACTGTCCCTTGGGGGACGTTGTCGAGCGGTTCCCGGATCATCTCCTGGACATCCGGGTACGGCGGGTTAACCGGCGAGGCCTGCGCCAGAACATGGCTGCCACTACCAAGTGCCCCCGCGAACAGCACTGCCAACAGCAGGCGTGCTCCGTGCCAAATGGGAGTAATGGCATGCATCCTCGGCTTTCTTATAGTTTTCATGGAGTTGATCCCGACCGTCTGGATTGGAGATTAAGCGTCAACTGTCGTCGTTCCAGAGCCTCGATGCCGACCATCTCGGCGCGCGGTTCGGTCACGGGCGGTGTAGGGCGCATGGAAACCGGAAGTCGCGCCACTGACTTGGGGTGGAGCGGCATCACACGCAGTTCGAGTGTGTCGAGCTGTTCAGGTGGGATGCGCCAGAGAGCGAAGTCCAATGGCTGGCCGTTGTAGAACTTGTCGGCCACGAGTTTGCCGCTTGCGTAGAGCCGGGCCACATCGCCGACAAAGTGGATACGCAACAGGGTATCGCGTTCTCGCCAAGCTGCGGGCACGTTGATTCGCCAAATGGCGGCCTCGGTCCAGACTGACTCATTCATGGCGTTGGGCACATTCGTGCCGTGCTGGGCAGCCGCCTTGACCGGCAGCGCTTTGATGAGGCCCGTCGGCACCGCTGGCTTCGGCAGCTGGTATTCGGTAAACACGCCGTGCCGGTGCCCAAGAATAACGCGATCTCCAAGCCGGACGACCGGCATTTCCGGAAACACGGCGAACGCTGGCGCTTCGCCACCCAGAGTCTCCAGCCGGATTTCATTCTCGCTGTCCGGAAGCAGCGCGTTGGACGAGAGCACCCCGCGGTCGCGTCCGGCCAGCGACAGTTTCCAAAACTGGCGCCCCTGTTCCGCTGAAAGCACGACGAAGTTCACCTTCGCGCCGTGGTGGTTCTTCCGGGTGAAGGCGATTCCGAGGCCGGGGGCGCACCGGCGTGCTTTCTCGCCGGCGAAGGCGAATTCAGGCGTAATGCCTTCGTTGACGGTGAAGAAGAACCAGTGCTGGCCGCTTGCCTCCAGACGCGCGGTCAGCTGTGCCGTGGTGTAGTCCAGTCGGACCCCGGCGCAGTCGAGATTCACCGGCCAGAAGCCGTAGGCGCCGGAGGGAATATCGAGAGGTTCGCGCGGCACGAGCGCTGTTCCGGAGTCGAACTGGAGCGCGAACTGCACCCCCTTGCGCACCGGCCAAGGTGCTGTGCGATGATGGTTGTTGAAGAACAGGAAACCGCTATGGCCGTCCGAACGCACACTCCAGCGCAGCGTCGTGACATCGTCTGGCGAAGGCGGCTTCTGCTCCGGAAAGTATGCGGGCATGCGCGCGAACTGGTCGCCGAAATCGTGCAGGAACAGATGCTGCAGGCGCAGACGATGGTAGCGTTCACGGACCTGGCCAAAGGCACCCAACGGTGCGGTGAAATCGTAATCCTTCACTGGTAGATCGTTCGCATACCCACTCGCTTTCGATTCATTCATGGTCGTCAGCCGACCTTCGGGGTTCTGACCGCCTTGGTACATGTAATAGCCAGGCACGTTGTTGCCTGAGCCCAGCTTCACCAGCGCCAGCGCCTCGATGTCCTTCTCCGTCGTGTGAATGCGGTTGGCGTAACTCGAAACCATGCCTCCGCCAATTTCGCAGCACGCGTAGGGGAAACGGTGCAAAATCCGGTTCTCCTTGTCCATGTGACTGCGCACGGGCGTGAAATCAAACGCGTCGAGAAAGTCCCGTGGATTGTCGGTCCAGAAACCGTCCGCGTAACCGCCGTAGAGTGGAATTAGTTCCTCGGTCGGAAGCGACTGCCCCCAACCCGTCATGCAATAGAACGGCACGTCCACGCCCAACTCGCGGGCGATCCTTTTCAAGGCGAAGAGATAGGACAGGTCATTGCTCTCGTTGTCGAACTGGACGGCGACGACGGGCCCGCCGTCCTTCCAGAGCAAACCCTTCATCTGGGCGACGATCTCCCGATAGTGCGCCGTGACCAGTTTCAAGAAATTCGGATCAGCGGTGCGAAGCTTGTTAGGCAACACGTGTTGCAGCGCTCCCATCGTGCCTGGCCCAGACGCAGCGGCTGCGGATTCGTGCTGGGCCGTCTTGTCGGGCTTCTGCAACCAGTCGGGGAAGCCGCCGTTGCGCACCTCCCCGTGGGACCACGGTCCCAGGCGCACGAAGGCGTAGAGGCCGAGTTCGTTACACAGTTCGAGGAATTTCCGCAGCGAGCGCTGGCCACTCCAATCATACTCGCCGCGCACCTCATCATGGTGGATCCAGAAAACGTAGGTTGCCACGATGTCAACCCCACCCGCCTTCATCTTGAGCAAGGCATCGCGCCACTCGTTGGAAGGGCAGCGTGAAAAATGGAACTCACCCATGACGGGGATCCACGGCTTGCCGTTACGATACAAGCTGCGATTGTCCGACCACAAGGTGCGGCCGTCAGGAGCGTTGGTCTCTCCAAGGCCGAGATGGCCGGCGAGCGTCTGCAGCTGCGCCGAGGGAAGGTGGATCCCCAGCGGCGCTTTGGCGGCTAAATTGGAAAAGTCTTTTCGGAACCGCTTTATCGCTTCCTGCGGACCACCTCGCAGAACGTACAACCGACCGCGCACAGTCACACTCTGGCCAGGCTCGATCCGACCGAACCACGGGAACAGATGAAAGCAGGCGCGATCATCGCCGGTGTTGGACGACGCCCAAATCGCCCGCTCAAAAGCAAGCGCGATGGTTTTCTTCCGGTCGCGACTGGTCAACGCAATCAACGGCGGATCGAACGTCTCAGGGCTGTTCACCCACCAACCCCACTTCACTGGGACTGCCCCGTTTTGCATAAGTGAAAGGTGCGATTCACTCGTCGCCAATTTTGTTTCGGCGAATCTGAATCGTCGTTCGCCAGACCAGACATGCAGGCGGTCGTATAGTTCCGACCAATTGGTCTGCGCATTCCTCACGGTCGGCGGAGGGAAAAACGCGGGCGCGTCAGTTGTTGGAATACAAGTGTGGAGCTGCACGGCGTCGAGGGCGTTCGTGCTGGTGTTCTGCAACGTGTATTTGAGCTTCAGACTGTCGCCATTCGGCTCGACTTCGATGTGAACGGTAACGCCTTGCGCGTAGGGCCACGCATAGCTCCAAACCTTTCCCTCCTGTCGCCATGACCTGAGACCGTCGCCAAACGTTGTCGGCAGTTTCACGTAGAACAGGCCCAGGCAATTCGAGCCGACGACGACGCCTTCGCACGTGCGGAAGTCGAAGACGTCGCCCGGGCAATGGGACGACCGCACGTTGAGTCCTCCCGCTTCACTACGGGGTCGGATAGCGATTTCGAGTTCGGCAGCACATGCGCCAAAAGGAAGCCACAGCGCGGCAATCCCTATTACTAAACCCTTCGCGAGGCTGGCAGTCTTTGCTTGAATTCTCATGGTTGAAGACCTTTCGCAGGCGGCCCCCACACCGCCGTCACATCCTTGAACACTTCATCAGGGCCCGCATACTCGCCATCCAAGACCACAGGCACCCCTACCGACTTGAAGGCAGTGCAATTCAAACCACCTTCCGAGACCGGTCGTTGCATTTCAGGCGCCGATTTGCCCGGTGCGCTGGCCAGAATCAGGCCCAATCGGTCCCCCGCTATAGCCAGGGAATCCTTCACATCCGCGCACGACGTGTTGAGTGCGAAACGCAAGTTGTCCGCGCCCAAGTCGTCAATCAAGCGCAAGACGTCCAGCACACTGCCGTGCCATCTGCCCGTCCGGTTTTGCAGGTGCAGCATGATCCCACGTTCCTTTGCCCGGAGGCACAGGTCGCGTAAGCCGCGTTTGAAGGAGTCCTCGACCTGCTCCGGCGTAGCGCCGAACTCAGGAGGCATGTGGGTGCCGATTACGGCATTGGTGACCCCGGCCAGCTTCATCTTGGCCAAAACGTCATCCATCCGGGCCATACTTTCGGTGTATGGCCCCGAGAGAAGATCCAGCAGGGTCAGGTCGGGAAAGTGGTTCAGGCCGGACGTAAAGTCCACCACGACTCGCAACTGCTGGCGCTCCAGCCACGGCCGGTCGCGTTTCAACTGCTCCGAGTCGCGGCGCAGCAGGTAGGTCCAATCCAGCTTCACGCCATCAAAGTGCTCGAAGAAGGTGGGTCGGCGCAGAACCTCCTCCCTGAGATCAGAGATACCGCGGAGAGCCAGCAGGCGCCCCACGGGTCGGCTAGGTGCATTTTCTTTCGGGAGGAGGCGCAGGCCGGCTTCATCCACCTGCACCGAGAAGAGCCGGACGTCGCCGCCGCAAATGCTGGCTGGGTCGGATCGCCCGCCATCGTTATTTTGAAACTCATGCGGCCAGTAGCCGGGCGCTGATCGCATATCCCTCCCGAGCGTGAGCTCCGTGATTTTCCTTACCGGGCCGCAATGAGAAGCGATTTCGAACGGCTTTGCTTGGAGCGAATTGTTGAACACGCCCACCGTGTAGTCGCCCGGCCCCTTGCGGCACGTGATGTAGCCAAGACCATCGCCAACCGAGAAAAGCTTCTGCGAGCGGAAAGCAGAGTCCAGCACTCGTCGGACGTGGGCCAGCAGAGTGTGGGGCTGTGCCAGCGGTTGGTTCCAGTTGTGATGGGCCAGCTCTCGTTGCACAGTCGGCTCGGCATTGATCCCAAACGGACTCAGCAGCAGAAAAATGTCACCTGCCCCACGACGCAGACGGACCACTGCGGGCAGTTCGCCGCAGCGTGCCAGGACTTCGGCTCCGCTTGGCAGGGAAACGTCGCACAGTTCCATGATTAGACGTTCGGTGGTTCTTGTCCTGTCCTTCCAGGTGACGACCGTGTCGGGGGGGAAGCGCTTGGGTCGCCCAACCTTCCACTCCGGCCATAGGTGGCGGGCGTTTTCGGCCGTGACGATGAAGGTGCCGCCGGAGGAAACATAGGTTTCGAGCTTGCCCCGCAACTCTGCGTCGGCAGTGAAGAGATTTCCAGCAGCCACCACCACTCCATATTGTTTCATGACCCATGACGTTGAATCCGAGTGCAAGACATCCGCCATGTCACCGTAGGGCGTGTTGCATATCGTGCCACGCTCGTCGTGGTACCAGGCGCTGTCCTCGTAGCCCGGGTAAAGCATTGAGAACACGCTGTGGGTCAAGTAGTCGCCGGAATCGTAGGGCAGATACCCCCACACCTGGTAAGCCGTGGTCCAGGTGCGCGCCGGCATCCAGCCCGCGAAGTGATCCAGCAGAAGCGCAACCGGCGCGTGCATCACGCCGGGTTGTGGATGCTCGGCGACGAACTTCACGGCGTCCTGTTGGATGAGTCCCAGTGGCGAGAGCGGCCCGTCGCCGGTCGGCGGCCACCAGGACTTCTCGTACAACGCGGCCTCGAAGCCGAGGATAACGCTGTTGTAGAGATAGTGACTGAACATAAGGCGCCGCAGAAGGTTCAGGCTGTTGCCTTTCGTAGGCCCGGAGTTCGCGGCCCGTGACTGGTAATCCTTGTAGTGCCATGTGTTGAAAACCGCAGCGTTGCCGAACCAATGCACGCCATACTGTTTGCCCGCGCCGCGCAGGAAGGCGTAATGGATACTTGAACTTGTCACCTTGTTCTGGGCCTCCGCGCCCGCCAGCACGACGCGGCCTTCTTTGAGGAGATACGGCCAATACCAGTAAACCATCAGTGCGTTTAGGCGGTTGCCTAGATCATCTTCAATCCTGCGGAAGTAATCATGTGCTTGAAAGTATTGGCCCAAACGTCCGGCGCCATACGGAGACTGAATCGCCCGCGCGGTGAAGAGGTATCGTCCGTCCTGCTCGCCCACATCGAAACCAAGGAAGCGATCTCCGAGTTTCTCATCCAGCAATTGCAGCGTCTCGGGCGGCACCCTAATCTGGTTCGACACGCTCCCCGGAACATATCCCCCCACATCGAACAGGTAGTAGCCACGGCGTTTCAATTCATCGAGGGCCTCGCCAAGATTTGGATTCGAAACCAGATCAATCGGCGGCATGCACACCGTGCCAAGCCCCTGATTGGTGAAAGCGACGGTGGGCAACGTCCGTAGCGCGACGAATTGCGGTCTGCCATTGAAGGTGGCCCATGTGGGGACGTGGCTCGGACGCCGTGAGTAGTCCGGGTAAACCGTCGGATCGAGAACATATGGATAAACCGTCGGCTGCACTTCCGTCACGCGAGCGTCATTTCCTCGCGGAGGTGGCTTGGTGTTGCCCGCTTCACCCGGACAGAGTGAACCGAACACCAACGCGACTAAACCGAACCACAGCATGTTCCGGCAGCCTCGTCGGAATGGCCCATCAAAAGCACATCCGACGCCGCCACCGTCAAACCGGCCGATCACCTTCTGCGGGCTATTTGCTGTTTGTGGCATAAGCATACGGTTCGCGCGTCTCGATGGAATCCATCTTGAGCGATCTGGATTGAGGATTGAAAACCACCCACTCCACGTGGCCCGCTTCGAGTTCGAGCCGCAGGACAGAAGCCTCCACATTGTCGCGAATGACTTTGATCCCGGAGGCATGGGCGGTGGCCTGGAGGTCGCTGGCGTAGCCACCTTTAGAACCGGGGTTGTTCGATGTGGTGCGCGAGCGATACGGGGGATGCGGATAATAGACCTGCGTGAAAACAAGCTGCTGCCCGGCGGCGGGAGTGCCCTCCCAAAGGTAGCGGACCTGGTTCGGACACGATTCGGTGCGCGGGTCGCTCTCCAGGCGATCCACGATTTGCAGCCGACAGTCGGCGCGCGGAGCAAACCAAACCAATAGGTCGCCTGGTGGCGTCTTCAGGCTGCGGTTGCCGTTATCGTCTATCGCCGCGTGAATGAAGGTATTGGCCCAGTGGCTGCCAACTTGAGGACCGATGTTGTGGGTATTCCAAAGCGGCGCGACGCGAGCCTTGAAGCTCTCCTCGAACGTCACGATCTCGCGCGTGGCGAGGAATCGGTTTTTCACGAAAACAAACTCGCGTTCATACACGACGGGCAGGCCCTCCGGGTTCGAGACGCGCACGCGAGCGAACGTGGCTTGGGGCGTGTCCTTGAAATACGTTACCTCCGAGCGAATGTCGGGCGGGCGGCCATCCCACATTTCATTGATTCTAATCCGGTCAGGGTGCAGCCGGAGCTTTGCCGTGCGGCCGAGGTCTTCGATCAAGACGCGGTTTTCCACGGTAGCGCCCTTGCTGGCGGCGATCTGAGTGAAGGGCGTGCCCCAGCGATTGAGTCCCATAATGCCGCCCGGGTTCGCAGGGAAGCTGGTGGGATGAAGTTCGACCAGCCCGAAGAAGTCACCGGAATTCCAGCCGCTTCGCAAGACCAACTTGTCCGGCCATTCTTTTCCCGTCAGAAACCAACCGCAGCATATGTGGCCGCAGTTGGTCCTCGGATCGGCGTTGCCCAACAACATCTCGGTCAGCTTCTTGTCAGTGAGCGGAACGCGCGCGGTCTCCACGCGCTTGTTCCAGAGCGAGCCGGCGTCGGGCTGAACCGGCTTCACCGAATCGTCTGCAAACAGCCAGGCAAGCGAAATCAGCCAGGAACTTGATGCGTCCAGGCGATATGTGTCCCGGTTGAACTCGGGAGATTGATAGCGCAGGTAGTTGAGCAGCTTGTGGGCAACGAAGCGGTAACGGCCATCGCCGGTCTTGGCGGCGATACGCTCCAGCATGGCGATACGGGAATCGGCCGTACTGTTCCAGCCGGCGTTGGGCCCGTAGGGAATGACTGCGCCATCCGGCGAGACCTCCACCATGAGCCGATCCCACAGCCGCTTCATGCCCGGGTCGGTGTACACGCGGTCATCACCGGTCCACTCGTCGGCGGCCCAGGTGAGAATGATGAACGGCATCATCATGTAGTGGGCGTCGTTCTGTCCGACGTCTTTGGCCTTCCAAAAGTCGTCGAAGACCAGTTCCGAGTAGCGTTTCCAGTGCGCCGCTTCAGAAATATCCGGATACCACACCGCCGCCCGGCCTTTCGCGTAAGCCTCCGGCATTGAGCGATGACAGCCACCGCGCCACTCGATCGGCTCGGTGTCCCACACGTGCAGGTTGCGGCAGTAGTAGAGCCACATTTCGCGAAACCAGTCAGCATCTGGCTTCATCGCGCCACCTTTAAGGAGGTAATGGCGATAGAGCGGAACAAGTGCGGGCGGATGCTCGAACTGCCAAAACCATTTCCGCTCCGCCACCTGCTTCTGCATCTCGGAGTGAAACGCCTTGAGCATCGCGATGCAGGCATCCGCCCAGGCGGCGTCGCCGGTTTGGACATACTTCACCAGCACCGGCATGAACACGCGGGGTCCATCCATGCCGCGATTTGGATTGCGGGCGATCTCGGCCGGGTCCTGCGCTTCAAGGCAGCGCAGGTAGGTCTCGCGCGTTACCGGGTCCTGCGGGACCGGATAGAACGAGGGGTTGCTAACATCGCATGTGGCTCGGAACCGGTAATGCTCCACATCCACCGCGTAGCGCGTTGGGGGGCCTTGAAGTTGAGGTTCGGCCCAAGGCGGCTGGTTCGTGAGGGGATTGGCGGCACATAAAGCGCAAAGGGTCGAGGCAACAAGGAATGCGATCCCGACTCGGTTCACTTTACTGCTGGGGTATGGGGTCATAGATATATGTTTCAGAATTTGTGGTCGTAAAGCGGCCAGCTATTTCTTCCAGCGTTCATCTTGAAGTTGGTTCGCGGCCTTGATGGTGTTGCCCTCCATCGTCACCTCGCCCGCCTGCTTGCCGATGCGGATGCCGGTCTTTTGCCGACCGCTGCCGCTATCCTCGATGACGTTGCTGCGGATGATGGTGTCGCGAGTCGCGCCGTTCACGAAGAGTCCCCAGCCTTCGTTGTCCCGCACGACGTTATCCTCAAACGTCGTCCGGTGCGCCGCCATCGGCTCGGTCTCCCCACGCCAATAGACGCCGCCAAGTTTGTTGCCGATGATCGTGTTTTTTCGGACGAAATTGTCGCTGTCTTTGTGGCCGATGGACATGCCATAACCGCCGTTGTTCTCCAGCCAGTTGCGCTCAGCCACGCCGCCGCGCACTCGCCAGCAAAAGAAGAATCCATCTTCGCCGTTTTCAATGGCGCGCGAGTTTTTCACCGAGGGTCGTTGCGAGCCGCTGCCGGGATGCAACCCAAACCCGGCACAACGCTCGACGACGCAGCCTTCCACCTTCACGTCGTTCGATTGCTGGAAGCTGATACCGTCGCCGTTGTAGTCGCGCACGAAGCAGTTGCTGATGATACAATTATCCCCGTGATAGAAGAAGATACCTGCAGTGCGGCAGCCGTCCACCTTTGTGGGGTTCTCGGCGCGGTTGCCGTCAGCAGTCAAATTCTCCACGCGGGCGTCCTCCAGATTGTAACCGCTGATGACGGGATAGATTGTTGCTGCGAAGCCGCCATCTGACATCAGGATGTCGGCGTTGAGCGAGTGGCTTAGCGTGAAGTAGTTGCTGCGACTGTTCAGAATCGTGCCGCAAGTCCCGAGAAAATTCCTCATCGTCTTCGACGCCACATACACTCCACGACCGATATTGAAGCCCTCCGGGTTTTGAACCGTAATGGCCGCCTCGCCGAAATCACCATCCACCGCCAGTAGTGAGCGTTGCTCGCGGTCCTTCTTGAGCACGGTCTTCTGGCCGGCGCCGCGCACGGTCACGCGACTGCGCAGGTGCAGCGAGTCACGCATTAGAAACTCCCCCGGACCGATCTCGACCACCCCGCCGCCAAGGTTGCCCACGTAATCCACCGCCGCCTGCAACGAGCGATTGTCGTTCCCGATAATGTCGCCAGCATTGATTCCCACCGTGACCACAATGGCTGGTCGGGCGAGCAGATCGTTTTCCGAATGTCTGCGTCCGGCATCGTTGGCGAGAGCGGGGAATGTCGCCAAAAAGAGAAGGATGGCGATTGAATGCTTCACGTTCCAGGCGGAGCGCAGTGAATTGTCCTGGAGAGTCTGCCTACGGGGATTGTTCATAGTCGGAAGAGTTGCCGTGGAGAATTCTCGCATCGACGGAGGCGGGGAGTTAACCAGTGGTATGGCGGCTCGTCACACCACTCGTCGCCGAGGTTTACGTGCCGCCGGCCGGCGCTAAAACCGAGCTGTTTCACACAGGGATCAAGTTCTGCAGGCACTGCTTTCTCATTCTTCAAGGGCAGGGCGCATAGCCCACAAGAGTGCGTAGGATGCCTCGTGATCATGCAGATGAGCGAACCGTGAATCAGCTTCGCAACCAACGGACCGTCCTCACCGAACCATCCAGAGATGGGGTCATTCGGGTGCAACAATGTGATTTGGCTGCCGAAGGTAGCCGTTGCGGCAAGGTATGCCATGACATTGGTATAAAGCGCCGGCATTTTGCGCAGCCAGTCGCCCATCTTCAAATATGTGGTGGAATCCTGGTTGTGAACGCGCGGCTCGGTCTTGCGGCGATGTAACAACGCGATTGCTCCTAAATATGCAGATGACTCAGGAAAACTACTGACTGTGCGAGAGGAGGAGTGCGCTGGAGTTTCAACAAGATGTGATCCCCAGCGTTGTTCCAGAAATTCGTCAACAATCACATGGGGTCGCGAGATCCTCATCCTGTACAATCGGAGTTGGGCACCCATCTGGCAGGGCTTTTCCTTAATGTGGCTGCGCCATCCTGGCGCGTAGGTGCGACCAGCCGAGCCGGGAGGTCTCCCAAATTCACTGCTCCAAAGCCGATCATCCATCACGGTGGCGCCACGACGCTCTTTATCCGGAAGGTCGCCCGCTCGTTGAGCCACGAAATGTCCGCCGTTTGACCAGTGGGAACCAACTTTCGTTGCGGTTCATCAAACACGCTGATTCTCTTGACCGGCTGCTCAATGGTGCTGGCACACTTCCATTTCTTTATCTCGGAGTGGCCATCCGCAAAGGCAAAGCCACAGGCACCGCCATGAAACGAGGCCGGCAGGTCCTGCCAATATTGCGTGTTACCCAGGGGGGCCCCATCGCAGGCAAAAGAACCGTCATTGATGCTGTCAGGATGCTCATCCAAAAACACCAATATCGCCGTTGGATTACGAATCTCTCCGGTCTTACGGAAGAACTGCCAAGTGTCGTCGCTCGGCGTCGTTCCCATAAACCGGGTTATCGAATAGCTGCGAGTCCGGGGAAGATTTTCGGGAGAAAACGTCAGCATCACGTCGGCCGGACATTTGTACACCGCAACGCTCTTGCCGGTGTAATCCGCGAGCAGCCCGGTCTTGACACGGTCGGGATTGGTAGTCGAGTCACCCCCACCCCAACCCATCACATTGAACACCCAACTCTCATCCGGCTGGGAGGGGTTCGACTTGTTGATCACAATCCTCTCATTGTTGTCGCCTGCATACATGGTCCACGCCAACTGCAATTGTTTCGTGTTGCTCATGCAGGAGATACTCTGAGCCTTGAGCTTGGCCTTGTTGAGAGCCGGCAAGAGCATAGCCGCAAGAATGGCGATGATGGCGATGACGACAAGGAGTTCGATGAGGGTGAAACCCGCTCGGGGGTTTCCTCTACCGCATGCTGACAGTTCCATCTTCATAATCATCCTCACGTTGCCTGCTTAGTGTGAACCCGGCGTCTCCGAACAAAACCCGGCCGTCCCACCACGGACGGCCGGGCCAAACAACCGCTCACCCCATCCGTTACCGCACCAAAACCCGATAGTAGGACTCCGGCAATGCAGTCGCGTTGGTGAAGCCGAACGCTCCCGTGTTGGTCCTGATATTGGTCCAAATCACCGGCGGCGTAAGGTTCGTCGCGCATTGCACGACACTGGTCTGCGCGGCTGAACCCGGGGTGACGTGGAACACGAGCTGGCCGCTGACAATCGCCGCCGAGCCGATGGTG
Source organism: uncultured Verrucomicrobia subdivision 3 bacterium (assembly GCA_903913865.1). Taxonomy (GTDB): domain Bacteria; phylum Verrucomicrobiota; class Verrucomicrobiia; order Limisphaerales; family UBA8199; genus UBA693. Next base: position 77,541 of record CAIWMU010000141.1, on the reverse strand, counting down.
GTGGGACCTGCGGGCGCAGCCGGCACGATCTCCCCAGTGGAGAGGATCATCGCGCCGAGCACATCCGCGCCACCGTTGGGAGTGACCCACTTGATCTGGGCAAGTTTGGCTGCGTTCAGGCCCGTGGCATCTGTGCCGAAGTAGATTCGATCCGATCCGCCGCCCGAGGTGCTCCCGTTCCAACTGGTGATGGTCAAAGTGCCGACGTTCCAAGCCACGGCACTGCTGTTGGCGAAGTGCAACACCGCGCCGCCGCTGCCCGTGCCGAGGTTGATCGTCGCGCTGCCCGCGAGTCGCAGCGTCTGCATCGTCACGCTGGACGGCTCACTGACACTTACGGTGCCGCTCTTGAGCACCAAGCCGGCGAAGTTGGCCAGGCTGGCATCCGTGCCGAGAACATAGGTCGGCGTGCTGCCACCCTGACTGTCGAGGCCCAGCGACACGGCGGAGCGGCTGCTTGGTCCGTTCGGGATGGTGAGCGTGCCGTTGTTGGTGATGGCCACGGTGAGCGTGCCGCCGGAACCTGTCAAACCACTCAAGCGCGCTGACGAGAGCAGGTTTGTGACGAACTGGTCATAGCCCTGCACCCGTAGTCCGTAGAGGCCGCTACCATTCACGATGAGAGAGCAGCCGGGGCCAAAGGCGGTCGAGAAACCGTCGAAATTCACTCCGTCGTTTGGGGCACCGCCAGCGGTATTGGCGTCGCCGCCCCCGCCAAGAGCGTAAGGCAGATCCACCACCACCCGAGCGTCGCCCGATGAACTGCCCTGGCCCGTGATGGGGCGGCAGACTTCAATGGCGCGCGCAGTACTGGCACCGCTTTGAGAGCGGTAGATTTTCAGTTGGCCGTTGTCCTTGATGTAAGTTTCGGCACACACCTGCACACCGGAAGCTTGACCGTCCGCCGGTCCGTTGCCTTCCCAGTGCTGCGTGCGCAACTGCAGGTTAAGGTTGCAGTTACCGCCGCCCTTGATCGTCAGCGTGTTGGTGGGGATGGATCCAGTGGTCGGAGCCCCGAGCCGCAATGGCCGGTTATTCTTGCCGCCGCAGAAGTCCACCGAGGAGCCGGGTTCAAAGCTCATGTCACAGGCGAGGTTCTGGACGCTGTCCCGTTCCCAAACCTGCACAGCAGCGTAAAACTTCATGGCGTAAGGCTGGTTCAAGTAGAAAGCTCTGGCGTAACCCGGCTGCTGCGTGCCGCGATGCGGGCCACGGATACAGAAACGGCCGACGTTGGTGGTCGAACCGTTGGCATCCACCTCGCCGACAGCGGAATTACCGCCCGGTTGGCCCTGGATGATGAGATTCCCGTTGGTCATAATGGACCATTCGAGGTACGCCATCGCGCCGTTGGTAATGGTTAGCATGAGGTCGCCTTCGCCCTGTCTGCAGGCATAGCTTGCTCCATATCCGGCATTGCCCGCCGGTCCTATCGCCAAACCATAACTAGGCGCATCCCAGGGCCCTGTGTAGTTGCTCCCGCGGCCGTCGCCGGTGAAGGGCAGCGGCCAACCAACCACAATTGTGCCGGTGCTGCCGCTCGCGACCGACGATTTGTAGAACGTCGGTCCCTGATCTACCGGGTAGTCCTGATTCAGCAGCAGCGTGCCGCCGTTGGGGCCGAAGTCAATTCCGTGTCCATTCCAGTAGCCGATGAAACTCGTACCGGGGATGTCCTCGTAGGATTGCGCGTAGTTGAGGGTGCCGCCATTGACCAGCGCGTAACCGCCGCCGCTCGTTCCGTTGCCACCAAAATAACTGGCACTGGGATATGCTGCCATTTCGAGCGTTCCCAGGATCGTCAATTTAGCGCCGTTCGTGACTTGGAACTGATTGACGGTGTTGGCCGGATTTGAGATCACGTAATTGCCTGCACCGAAAATTGCATTTTTCTCGTTGCCGGTGATCGGGTTGTTGAGCGTCACCGTTCCCGAACCTGTGCCGCCAAAGACTCGGTCATTTCCGCCGAGATCAATGGCGCTGTCGAACGTCACTTGACCGGAACCATTCTGGGTGATGTCGCCGCTCAACGTCAGTGTGTCACCGCTCCCACCGACGTTGTAATCGCCGGACGCTGCGAACTGCAGGGGCCCGTTGGTTGGCCCAAAATTGTTCAGGCTTACGGTTTTGTCTGACGCAGTTTCCGGAAACAGGATGGCTGCGTCGGCCGCGGGGACGCTGTTCGCATACCAGTTGTTGGCTGTGTCCCACAAGGTGTCTCTAGCTTTGCTACTCCAGATGGCCCACTGTCGGGGCGGTGCGGTGTTCGTGGACACGACCAAACCATACATGTTGAACCCACCCGCCTGCTGGCGGACCGTCACCGATGCGCCCGCTGGAACTTGCTTGGTATAGATGGCGTAAAACTGGTTTAGATCACCATTACAGTTTTCGTCAACGCCGAGATAATCACCCTGCACCAAATCGTAGACGCAATAACCCGGGTTGTTGTAGTGTGGTGATATGCCCGTGTTCACTCGGGTCCACCCGTCGTCTATTACCCACTGGGTGAGCGGAAAGTCAGCCGGCGTCGCCGGGTCCACACATTGGTTGCCGACCGCATTGGTGTAGACCAGGACATTGGTGCCAAAGATGGGATCCTCGAACGTTGAGTAGCTGTTGATGCCCCCATCGCTGACACGGTTGTCCACAAGGAGATAAGCCCTGGAGTCTTGATCCACGGAAATGGTAGCGGCGTAGTTGGTCCAGGTGCGGGTGCCTTGTTTGAAATAAACATATTGCTGCGCCACCAGATAGGAAGGAAACAGACCGGGAAGGTCCGGAGTCGTGCTCAGGCTGAGGCGGCCGTCACTATTGAACGCCGCTGGTTTCGGGCAATGGACGCGATCCCGGATGGACGGCACACCAGAGTTGAACAGGCTGGGACTCAAAGCTGCCGAGGGCAGGCTGGCGGCTGGGTCCGTGGAGGAGTCAACGATGTTGGTGATGGCGGCAGGGAGTGGACGGGCGCAGACCATCCATACACCAATTGCCAACGCAGACATTTTCAGACAGGGTCGGTAGTTGCACATAAGCAGTTAGATATTTTGGAGTTCAATTGTGTTTGATTACACCAGTGAAGCTCAGGTCTGCCGAGCTTTTTCGACGTTAAGCCGATCACTCTTTTACCTCTATTCGGCTAGGGGTATTTGCCTCTATCAGCCAGGTGTACGATTCGATCTGAATCGAGCACGTGGAACCGTGCGTTGCCTGCTTTCATGCCAAGTGATTCCTCTGGGGCATCAGCGGCGTTCAATAAGAGCCTATCTGCCAGCGGGTTTTGGCTTTTTACGAAGCAACCCAACCATTTGCGATTCGGGGGAACGGTAGGGGCAATGTTCCTTTTCCACCGCCGCGTCGGAGTAGACCGGTCGATTTACTGGTGGTGGGCATTTTGCCAAATCAGGCAGCACGGTTCAATTGCACCCCTACCTTCGATGGGTTGAAAGCGTTTGCCCACAGCTTTCGATACATCTTCCGTGGCACCGGGTTGACTGGTGAGAGCTATGATGCCTACTACCTCGAACCCATGTGGTTGCTCGGACGGATTGATGAGGGGTTCGGTGTGTGGTTGGAAGTGGAGAGTGGCGCTCGCCACTTGGTGGTCGAGTTTACGGACGCGCTTCACGTCGCCACCGAACCGGCTAATACTGACTTCGACCGCTTTGTTTGTCCGGATGCGCAAGGTGGATTGGATCGGAGAAAGCTCTGCAAAGAAGTAATGGCGCTTGAGCTGGACTATTATGAGCCGAAGGTGGTCATCGGAAATGGTCGCCTGCCATCGGACTTGGTCTGGGAAATCCACACTGGAAGACCCGTTGAAGGAAGTCCGGGCGAGTGCTTGACCCGATACAAACCCTGAAATTCCGTTGTTCACCTGTCCGGGTTTCTGACTTGGCAATCAATGCCTGCCTGCGGCAAAGCTCGGCTCTTGAAGGATTTATAGGAGCATTCGCCGTTTGGCTAATGGCAGGGCATCGTGGAAGTTGACACCCAAGCCCCAGGATTTGCTCAAGGCAGCCCCCAGTGTTCCAGTGTTCAAGCAGCCCCCGAGACTCCTGCCCGCCCGTATTGCCCTCGCTGCGTCAGGGAAATGGTGCTGCGGCGGGCACAGAACGGTCCAAATGCCGGAAAGGAGTTCCGGGGGTGCTCAATGTTCGTCAAGACCAAGTGCGGTGGTGTCCGGTCGGTAGAGTCTGGCCAGCCACAACGGGAACTGAGCCCGGGCCCGTCCGCCCTCCTGGGGTGTCGCCACAGCCCTGAGGGCGTGCCGGGTGCGGAGGGGGGCAGGGGGTATCAATCTGACCCAATGGAGAAGGCGGAATGATGGCGAACTGAGCCGTCCCCTTCGATCGGGCCGTGAGCCGGAAACGCAATAGCAGATCCAGGAAATTGTGAACTCGAGTGGTAAGTGTATGACACCTTGATCACCGAACTCGGACGAGCATTGCACGTGGCGTCTTTCTGGCAGGTTGGAAAACGGGTGTGAGGTTACCGCTTTTTTATCTGCTGATCACGGTAATCCCGAGGGCTCACGCCCTTCAACCGTTTGAAAAAGTTGCTGAAGTAAAATTCACTCGAAAAGTTCATCTGTTCAGCTACCTGCTTGATGGACAGTCCCGGATCCAGAAGCAACATTTGAGCCTGCTCCAATCGCCTGCGTTGGATAAAACTGTGGAGATTCTCACCCAGCACAGCACAAAACAAGGTCCGCAGGCCCGAGTAACTGACGCCGGCGATGTGCGCCAACTCCTTGACTCTCCAGTCGTAGAAGGGCTTGGAATCCACCGCGTTTAGAACGCGAATAACGGCTGCTGGCAGTTCAGCTGAGTTGGGGGATAGGAGGTCGCGGGAACTTTGCAGCATGCCAAGCATATTAGTTAGGATGAGATGAATCTGCCACTCCCATCCCGGTCGCTTCCGCTGGCAGACTCTCCAGGCCTCGAGAAAGGATTTGTGCAACGGGGAAGGATCGGTGAGGTCAAACTGTGCCCGTTTGCTTCCGCCCAGTTCTTTATGCCAGTTTTCGAGGGCGGGACCACCGAAGCGGATGCCGCGTTTGATCAATTGCTGACCAACCGCTGGAGCGTAGGTTCGCACCTTCGTCATGTCCACAAACCAAACGTGGTTGCCAGGTTGCAGCAAATATTTGTTGCCGTCAGTCTCCAATGTGCCATGACCTGAGAGTATCCAGAAAAGATGAGCACCCGGCTTTTCAAAAGGCTCGTGGTGATCGACGTCGTTTAGGCGGGCGGTGTCCAATGAAAATACATGCCAGAGCAAAGTCCGGGCCTTGGCAGATGGGACAACGGCCTGCAAGTCAGGCTGCTTTGTTCTCTTGCTCATTTGTCCGTAAGCACGATGTGAACCTAACTCGAATGTCGACGGGAGGCAAGTCCCCATAATGCCGAGGGTCCCTGACGATAAGGGGCAATCGCACCACTGTGGCGCCGAAAGTGAGGATTCCCAGCCGGAGCTCCCAAATAGAGGATTTCGATAAATCGGGAGGATGAAGTATAGCCAGCTGTATGGGGACACAACCTGGTGCGGGTGGCGTGAATTATGGCTCTGGTTGAGGAGGAAGGAGGGTTCCTTCCATGCAGGCTACCGGACCGGGGCCTGAAGCTGGATGCACATGAATGCCTTGCACTTTTTCTTATGGCTTTTGAAGATTTTGCTATGTCGGGAACATGGGGCGGGAGGGCATAATAAGAGCCTAGATTCACACACATTCAAAACAAACGCACCAGTAACCATGTTATGAAACGACAGACCCAAGCAAGCGCATTTCTCGGCGCGATCCTAGCGTTTGGCCTAGCTCTGAACGCCAGTGCCACACTCGTTCGCGTCAACACCACGGAGACGTGGGACGGTGTTTCCAATCCCCATGCCGCGGATGGCGTGACGATCTCTGGCTCCGGGACGGATTTCGACCCCTACACGTACACGATCCCAAATGGGATGCACATCACCTCCACGGGTAGTATCGTTCTGCACAGCCCCGCCGATTACAGCATCAAGTTCCTTATCCAGGGTGGCGATCTGCAGATGGAAGCGGGTGCCATCCTCAATGTCGAGCGCTTTGCGATCCGGTCGGGGCATCGCGTGTTTGTCCTCGATTTAAGTTCCACCAACAGCATTACCGGGGCTGGGCAGATCGGGCCGATCTCGAACAATGACTCATGTCCACGGGCATTGACGATCGAGAACGTCAGGAACGTCAACCTTTCCAACATTGATGTGCATACGCAAAACGTGAACACGGGCCCGGCTGATTTCCGTCCGATGTTCATCACGGCCAGTGGCGCGGTCTCTGTCAGCGGTAGTGTTAACAACAGTGACCAGGATGGCGGCGGCGACGGTGGTTGCGATGTGACCATCAAGGCCAATTCCGTTTATGTGAACAACATTGATACGCGCGGCATGCGCAACGACCTCTCAGGCCGTCCTCCTTACAGCGGCAACGTCCTGCTGCAGGCCCTGGCGCCAACAGGTGGTTATGATTCCAACGACAGTGTCAACAATGCTTCGACCAACAGGTTAACAGTCCGAGGCCGGATCCGGACCGTGGGGGTTGATGATCGCACTCTGCAAGGTAGTGTGACGTTACAATCTGTGGTCCTGCAATTAGTGTTCGGCGTCATCGAAACGCCCCCTGGGACAATCCAGGACTTGCAGGTGGGCGAACTACGCGCCGGGGCTTCGGTGGGCGACCTGTTTGCCGATGTCTCCGCCAGTGGTCACACCGTTCAGAATGTCGTCAAGTGGGGCGGTAGTTTTACGCCGCCTGCGGGCAGTCCGCCTTCTTTTACGGTAAAACCAGTTTCCCGGCCAAGTGCCACTCAGGATGTCCCCTATGTTGGGGAGACTCTGGCAGGCAGCGCCACCGATCCGGATGCCGGGACTACCCTGACCTACGAGAGATTCTTTGGGCCGGGCTGGCTTCAAGTCGCTACGGACGGTACTTTGTCAGGCACGCCGACAGTGTTGGACGCAGGGACAAGTATCGTGCAAATCTCCGTGACCGATGGCACGCGATTCGACACGACTACTTTGAATGTCGTTGTTGTGGCGGGTCCGCGATGGAACGACGCCAATAACGATTTTGGTTATCCTGATGCCGTCCAAAACAGCCCATACGCAACCACGCTTGCGACGAACGTCATTTATTTCGGAGCTGAAACACTGACCTATGCAAAGCTCAGTGGACCCGAATGGTTGCAGGTGGCGTCTAACGGTGCGCTCTCTGGCACCCCGGCCCAGACGAACGTTTTGGAGAACGTCTTTACGGTGTCCGTGACAGACCATCTATTGAACACCAACACTGCGACCATGCGGATTTGGGTGAATGGCAGTCCGAAATTCAATATCCAGACTTTCAGCAAGGCGAAGGCGACTGCCGGTGAGGATTATGCCGGCATGAACCAAACTCTGACTGGCAGCGCCGTTGACCCTCAGGGCCTCACCATTGCGTATTCCAAGGTGAGCGGGCCCGGATGGTTGTCGGTGGCATCAGATGGATCTCTTTCGGGCACCTCCACTCCGGGAAATACAGGGGACAACTTCTGGACGGTCGCCGCGAACAACGGCAGCTACCCTGCGAGCACTGCGACCCTCAAGATAACCGTTCAGGCTGGTGTGCCCACAGGGCCTGTCGAGGTGGTTGCAACTGAATTTTGGGATGGCGTGGCGAACCCACATATCGGCGAAGGTGTGGTGCTGAGTGGATCCGGCACTGTAGACGACCCCGCTACCTACACGGTGCCGCGCGGATTGCGGATCAAGGACACCGGTTTGATCTACACGAGTTTGGCCACCGGGCAGGATTCGGAGGCTGGCGGTGCCGCTCTGCACATCAAGTTCAACATCCTGGGGAATTTGACCCTGGATGCGACAAACAACGCCATTGTCACCGCGATCCACGCGCGCAATGATCCGGCAGCGAGGAAGAATTTGATTCTGGACCTGAATGCCACGAACAGCATTCTGGGTCAGGGCCGAATCGTGGGCCTTGGCAATCGTGTCGACGCAGCTCTCTTCCCTAATTGCTTTGACAGGGATACGCCCCGGATTCTCACCATCAGCAACGTCGTAGACGTTTCGCTCTATGACATCAACGTGCAAGTCCGGAGTGCGAACAACTGGGGGCGCCCGCTCAACATTCTTGCCACAGGACAAGTTCGCGTGACCGGTGGAATTGACAACAGTGACCGGGATGGAGGCGGCGATGGCGGGAACAATGTTACCGTAATTGGAAAGACGGTCACGGTGAATACAATCCGTTCCGACAGCGCCCGCACCGCCAGCTTCCGCAACGTCGGGAATATCGTTCTCAAAGCCCTGGCGTCCCCCGGCTACAATCCCGCCGATGGAGCCAACAACAACTCCAACAACTGGCTTACAGTCACTGGTAATCTGCGGGCCTCTACTCCCCAGACTAACGACACTTGGGGTGCTATCGCGACCGAAAGTGTAGTCCTCGAGTTCGGCGCTGGCGCGGCGATGAACTCTGGAGCCAACTACACGAACACGCCACCCGCCAGGCTCACGTGGAATGTTGGTAAAATCAAGAACGGGGCCGCTTCCACCGACCTTTTCCGAAACCACTCGGCGGGGAACTACACTGCAAACTATGTGGTGGACTGGTCTGGAACTGTGCCTCCTGCGGCCCCCGCAAGTCCCAACCTGCTGCTTCGCCAGGGAGCGCCTGGAAACATTGTGATGTATTGGAGTGGCAGCGGCTTTGTGCTCCAGCAGAACACCAATCTGAGCGTGCCCGGTGGCTGGGTGAACGCCCCCTCAGGCACGGCCAACCCTGCGACGAATACGATTGAGGCAGGCAGTCACTTCTATCGACTGAAGTGGCCGCAGTAGTGGTTGGGTCGGTTTAGAACGGGGCCGGGACGCTCTTGAACGTCCCGGCCTCAATAATCAGAACGGGTTTCCTTTTCCAGCCAGGCCAGTGAAGGCGCCAACCCGCGTTAGCTTTGAACCAGAATAATGGAACAGAAATTATGAACGAACCGCAGATCCGGCGCGGGTTTACTTTGATTGAACTGCTCGTCGTTATCGCCATCATAGCCATTCTCGCCGCCATGCTGCTTCCGGCCCTGAGCAAGGCCAAAGAGAAAGCGAAGACGACCCAGTGCTTCACCAACATGAGGCAGTTGGGGATTGCCACTCAACTGTACGCGAACGACAACAATGACTATGTTCCGGGCGATGACTTTGGAAAGGGGTTCTTCTTCGGGAACATGTTAGCGCCCTATGTCGGTCCCGTGAGAATTGAAGGGAACAAAGTGTATGACGGCGTCTATATGCACACGAACTATTCGCGCATCGGTGTTTACCAGTGTCCCTCGTTTCGCAGCACCAAAGCCAACAATACAACGCCCTATACGCTAAATTATACCATCAACTCGATTGATTTTGGCCTCTACGCGTCCAAGCGACAATACGCACCGGCCGCCTATCAGAAACTCTCAAGTCTTCCGGTCGGTCCGAGCAAGGTGGTCTATTTTGCTGAAATCAGCAGTGATCCCCCTTTCGGCCCCAAGGACTTTGCCGGGTGGAATGTTTGGGAGCCAACGGACCCAACCTTTGACTACCAGTCGAAGCCAAATGTAGCTCCCCGCATGATCCGAGCTGACGACAAACGGCACGCCGGGATGACGGCTTTAGCCTTCCTAGATAGCCATTCTGAAGCTGTCCGACTTACACCGCAGAAATGTCCCTTCACTCTTTTCAATCCCCTACAAAATGGGGTAACCCCGTAACTTTTGAGGTTTGTGACCAAGCAGGGATTACTAAGTGATACGTGGATAACCGTGTTGCGACGGATGACCGGTATGAGCAAGGCCAACTCTATGAATGATCGGCGGGGCTTTATTTTTGGGAGAATCAATGGAAGGATGGATCCATGAAAAGCTCCAAAATTGGAGGGCGCGGCTGTTTGGTCGCACTTGCAATGCTGATCGCCGCCGGATTTGCGGCAAAGGCGGTGGAAGAATCGGGAAGTTCTCGCAGTCAGAACGACGTCCTGCGCATTGACGCGCCGGAATTGAAGAAGTTGAACTTCGCTCTGTCCACCGGCGGTTTACCCATCGTGCCCGGGCTGGAAACCTACACAGTGATCCGCTCCGACCGGGAAAATCCGGAGCGCGCCGAGGGTCTCGGCTGGACCTATCAACATCATCCCGACATTGCCGCGTGGCATGGACGCCTCTATGTCGGCTGGGATTCGTGCGAACGCGACGAGGATACCTGGCCTTCGCGGGAACTCTACAGCTCCTCCACGAACGGGAAGGACTGGGCCAAGCCGATGGAGATGTTTCCACAAGGCACTTCGACTCCACTGCGGATCTACTTCTTCCTTGCGCCCAACGGTCACATGCTCGTCATCGCCGGGTTGCGTGTGAGCCGTGAGAAAACCGGGGAACGCACCAAAGGCCCGCTTGTCGCTCGTGAATTACGCGTCGATCATACACTCGGGGATGTTTTCACCCTCCGCCCGCCGGCCCAAGTCGTGCCGGGTCAACCGCCACCCTTCGCCACGTGCAAAGAGAAGGAATTCGTGAGGGCGTGTGAGCAGTTGCTCGATACTCCCATGTTTCTCCTTCAGCAGGACTACGGTCGGTTGATCGATCCTCCGCTGCGCATGAAGTGGAACGATCCAGCGAACTGGGAGGGGGACACCGAGTTGAAAAAGGAGGCAGAGAACTTCGGCAAGGCCATGTGTTTCTTCGAGCGCAAAGACAGCGCGATCGTTGGCATTGGAAAGAACCGCTGGGTGACGATTTCACGCGACGGCGGGGGGAGTTGGACCCAGCCCGTACGCCCCGAGTCGCTAATCAGCGGCATGGGCAAAGTCTGGGGACAGAAGACCTCTGCGGGGTCCTACGTTTTGATTTACAACCCGGACCTCAGAAACCGTTGGCCGCTGGCGATGCTGACCAGTGACGATGGCATCACCTTCCGTGATCCGCATGCAGTGCATGGAGTGTTGCCGGCCAGGCGTTACGAGGGCAAGGCGAAAGACCCCGGTGCGAGTTATCATCGGGGCCTGAATAAGTGGAACAACGATGATTCGTGGAAAGACGAGGCACTGTGGCTCGTTTACAGCCTGAACAAGGAGGAGATCCGCGTCATTAGGATTCCAGTGCGGAAGAGCGCGCCGGCACGCTCATCACCTTGAACCCAAGAAAAGGACACCACGCATGGCAATGTTGGGCAAGGTTGGCGATCTGACTGAAATTGTGAACCCTCGCAGCCGGTTGCAACGAGGGTTGTGGCTTCTGCAGGATTTGTTGGCGGGACGAATCCTCGGGATAGCCAGCGAGCTGCCGAATCTAGGACCTGGAGAAACGCGGCGGGTGGCTGTGGACGGGGACGATTTCTACTTTCTGATTCAATGTTACAAAACGAAGCAGCGGGATGACGTGAGGTTTGAAGCGCACGCCCGGCACACCGATTTACAATATGTGTGGAGTGGAGGTGAGTGCATAGAGTTCTGCGACTTGCACACATCGCTGCCTGCGGTGGCATACGACAAGAACGGGAACGTCTATTTTCCTGTGGGGAAGCAATCGAACTCCCGGTTGCTCGTCCATGCCGGAGAAGTAGCCGTGTTGCTGCCTGATGACGCCCACGCTGCCTGCTTGAGCCTTGGTGGTGGAGGGCAGGAGTTGGTGCGAAAAATCGTGGTCAAGATCAGGGATGCCCATTTGCTGGAGGCACCTGAGTCGGGCTACTGTAGGGACGTTGGCAACCCACCGGGTTCTGTCAGGGTCACGGCCGCTTTTGTAACGGGTGCATCCAACCCGAACAGGGGAGCAGCCCTATGATGACACTCCGCTGGCTGGACATGTTGGTCATCGCGCTCTACTTCGTGGGGGTGGCTTGGATCGGTTTTCGATTCTCGCGGCGGCAAACGACGACCGAGGCCTACTTCGTGGCGAGCCGTTCCATTCCTCATTGGGCGATGGGCCTTTCAATCTTCGCGACCCTCATCAGCAGCATCACGTTCATCGCCTATCCTGGCGCCGCCTATAAGGAGAACTGGAATCTTCTCGTCCCCGGTTTTATGGCTGTGGGTGTGTTGCTTGTCGTCGGCACCACTTTGATCGCGTTCTTCCGCCATGCCGTCGGGATGAGCGCTTATGAATATTTCGAAAGGCGTTTTGGTTACGGTGCACGGGCTTATAGCGCACTGGCGTTCACCGCGGGACATTTTTCCAAGATGGGTTTTGTGCTTTTCACCATCACCACGGCCATCTGCGGCATGACCGGATGGGACAAATACCAGGTCATAGTCGGCGTCGGTTTCGTGACGGTTTTCTTCACGCTCATCGGCGGGTTGGAGGCGGTCATCTGGACGGAAGTGTTGCAAGGCATCGTTAAGCTCGCGGGCGTGGTGGTGGTCATCGGGGTGCTGCTAGCCATCATGCCTGGTGGGGCGGGGGCGGCCTTCCAGCTGGCAGCAGAAAGGCAAAAATTCAGTCTGGGCAGTTTTGATCTCAACCTCTCGCAGAATGGAAATTTCTGGGTGATGCTCCTCTACGGTTCATTCTGGTATCTGCAAAAGTATGCTGCAGACCAGACTCTCGTGCAGCGCTATCTGGTGGCGAAGAACGATCGCGAAGCCCTCAAAGGCACGGCGCTGGGCGCGGTTTTGTGCGTGCCGGCCTGGACCGCCTTCATGCTCGTGGGCACGCTGCTTTGGGCCTACTACGAGCTCTCCGGCGAGGTGCTTCCGCCCCACTTGCTTGATGACAAAGGCAAAGTCATCGCCGATCGGGTGTTCCCGTTCTTTCTCACGACGAAGATTCCTGCTGGACTCGCCGGGATCTTCATGGCTGCGCTGATGTCCGCCGCGATGTCAACGATGGCATCCGACCTCAACTGTCTCTCCGTCGTGGGTGTGGAAGACTATTATCGCAAGCTGCGCCCGAATTCGAACGACAAGGAGCGCCTGCTTCTGGGCAAGTTTATCGTTGGTGTTTGCGGCGCGATTGCGGTTGGCATCGGCGCTTTCATTGCCTGGCGGGGGGAAAGTGCGTTGAAACTTTACTATGCTGTCACGGCGATTCTGTCGGCCGGACTGGCGGGTATGTTCCTGCTCGCATTTTTAAGCAGTCGGGCAAACAAGCAGGGACTCTGGATTGGTATCGTCGTTGCGCTGTTGTTCACGGCGTGGGCGGTGTTGTCCAGTCCGGTCACAAAAGGGTCGAACATTATCCTGAATTTGCACGATTACAACTACACTTGGCCGAGTGTGATGATCGGCGTCGGCGCGCACGTCATTGTGCTGGTTGTCGGCTGGATCGCCAGCTATGGCTTCCCCGCGCCCTCACCAATCACGCACAGCATGACGATGTGGGGGTGGCTCGAGAAACGCAAGACCCTTCCGCTGGACAAAAAATGAATATCGTTACCCTGCTGCAACCGGCCCGCATAGTGATCGGCGACGGCTGTGCGCCGCAATGCGCCGAATTCCTCGCGCAACGTGGCGCGAAACGTGTCCTGCTGGTGTCGAGCTCGCCCGTTCTGCCAATGCTGACTGGTGTGCTGGAGGCGTTGGCGAAAGTAGGAGTTGCCGTCGTTCGATCGCTGATGATCGATCGAGAACCGACCCGCCAGACGTTTGAGGAAGCTCTCGCCGTTGGGCGAAATGAGAGCATCGAAGCAGTCCTCGGAATTGGAGGCGGGAGCGCGATTGATGTCGCCAAACTCGTCGCGGCGCTCACATACGGAAAGCAGAGCACTTCTGAGGTGTTCGGCATCAATCTCCTCGCCAGCCGCGTCCTCCCGCTCGTCTGCCTGCCGACAACCGCCGGCACGGGAGCGGAGGTCTCGCCGAACGCGATTCTCCTCGATGAAGGCGATGAATTGAAAAAGGGCGTCGTGAGCCCGTATCTCGTGCCGGACGCGGTGTTCATAGATCCGAGGCTCACCCTCTCCGTTCCGGCCGCCGTCACAGCGGCAACGGGCCTCGATGCGCTCACACATTGCATCGAAGCCTACGCCAACAAGTTCGCGCATCCAGTGGTGGATGTTTATGCGCTGCAAGGCATCCGCCTCATCTCCGCGAATCTGCTGCGCGCAGTGCGCGATGGAAATGATCTGGAAGCCCGTGGTGCCCTGGCGCTCGGCAGTTTCTATGGCGGGCTTTGCCTCGGCCCGGTGAACACTGGTGCCGTGCATGCGCTGTCCTACCCGCTCGGTGGACGGTTTCATGTTGCGCACGGCGTCGCCAACTCCCTGCTGTTGCCGCATGTTATTCGCTTCAACGCTCCTGCTGCGGCGGAACGTTACGCGGAAGTGTCGCTGTCACTGGGCGTGCCACCCTGCGCGAATGCAGTAGTCACTGCGGAACGTGGTGTGGAGTGCTTGGCGCAACTGTCCCGCGACTGTGGAGTGCCGCAAACGCTTTCAGAGCTAAGCATCCCGCGTGACGCGATCCCGCAGATGGCCAAGGCCGCCCTGCAGGTCACCCGTTTGCTAAAGAATAATGTTCGCCCTGTGACTGAGGCTGACGCGGTTGCAATTTATGAGACTGCCTACTGAAATGATCAAACCCATCAAACTCGGTGGAGCGGTCGTGCCGCTTGTTACGCCTATTACGTCCGGCGGGCAGCTGGATTTCGCCGCGCTCGATCGCCTGATCGAATCTCAGATTAGTGGTGGTGTGGAAGGATTGCTGATCCTTGGAACCACCGGCGAAGGTCCGTGTATTCCACGGACGCTTCGACTCCGGCTCCTTGAACACGTCGTTCTTACGGCGCGCGGACGCCTAGTCATCTATGCCAATGTTGCAGAGAATTCTCTGGCAGACACTATCGCGAGCGCCCGGGAATACATTGCTGCGGGGGCTGAAGTCATTGCCGTGCTGCCACCCTTTTATTTCCCGGCACGTCCGGTGGAGTTGGAGGTCTGGTTTCGCACGTTGCTCGACGCCGCTCCCGGCCCGGTGGTACTCTACAACATTCCACTCACCACGCGCGTCTCCATCCCGCTTGAGGTTATCGGAGAATTGGTCGGCCACCCAAGTCTGGTCGGTATCAAGGATTCTGAAAATGATCCCAAGCGTCATGAGGAGCTGCTCCGGCGCTTCGGGGGACGTCCGGATTTTTCGATTTTCATAGGTGTCGGTGCGCTCATGGCGCAAGGGTTGAGGTCCGGCGCGGACGGCATTGTGCCGAGTGTTGGGAATCTAATTCCCCAGGCCTGCCAGCAGCAAGTCACCGCCGCTCGTCGCCACGACTGGGCCGCAGTGGATGCCATCGCCGCACGCCAGGCCGAGGTCGCGGCGGTGTATCAGAAGGGTCGGACGCTCGCCCAATCGATCTCCGCATTGAAGGCCATGCTCCAGATTCGTGGTATCTGCTCTTCGGAAGTCTTTTTGCCACTTTTACCTATGGCGGCGACTGAAGTCGAGGTGTTGCGCGGTGAGTTGGAGAAACTGCATCTGCCATGAACGCCAAGCCTATTCTCGCACTCACGATGGGCGATCCAGCGGGCATCGGCCCGGAAATCTGCATGCGCGCAATGGGCGATCGAGGCGTGCTGGACGAGTGTGTGCCAGTGCTCTTCGGTGATGCCGGCCTACTGCGGCGAATGGTAGAAAAGGGCCTTGCCGCGAAAGTCGAGCGGGTTGTCTCGCTGGCGGAATTCAACTCATTTACTACTCCGCCCCCCCCCGTTGTCGTCGATTGCACCGATCTTGACGTGGACAAGATCGAACCTGGCAAAGTTTCCCCCGCCTGTGGCCGGGCGGCTTACAGCTACATCGAGCACTCCATCCGGGCTGCCATCGCCAGGAAGGTTGACGGCGTCGTTACCGGCCCGATCCACAAGGAGGCTTTGCGCCTGGCTGGTGTGAATTTTCCCGGACACACCGAGATTTTCAGCGAGCTTACTGGCGCGAAGCGCAGTTGCATGATGCTCTACTCGGACAAAATTACCGTCAGCATGGTCACCACCCACATCGGCTACCACGAGGTGCCAGGCCAACTGTCCGTTGAACGGATTTTGAACACCATTGAACTCACGGCCGAAGCCATGCAATCGATGTTGTGCCGCGTGCCTCGCATCGGGGTGTGTGGCTTGAATCCTCATGCGGGCGAACACGGTTTGTTCGGCCAGAGTGAGGAGGAGGAGTTCATCGCACCAGCGGTGATCGAGGCAAAACGACGCGGGATTAACGCGACCGGGCCCCTGGTGCCGGACGCGGCGTTCACCACCGGCGTTCGCCAAAAGTTCGACGCGTTCGTTTGTCTCTACCACGACCAGGGCCATATTCCATTCAAGATGCTGGCGTTCGACACAGGCGTTAACACCACGCTCGGGTTGCCCATCATTCGCACATCAGTTGATCACGGCACGGCGTTCGACATTGCCTGGCAGGGCAAGGCCGATCCTGCGAGCCTTTACTCCGCGATTCATTTCGCCGCCCGGCTCGCAGCGGGTCGCGCCAAAAACGCAACTTTTTAACTTAAGTAAGGCAAACATGTTTTCGTTTAAGAGTGTGGTCAATGAAATCATGGCCGTTCTGATGGCTTCTGTAGTTCTAGCGCATGCTGCCAGCGATCCCAAAATCAACTCGATCGGCATGAAGTTGGTTTTTGTTCAGGCGGGCAGCTTCACGATGGGGTCGGAGACGAGCGATGACAACTGGAATGAGCGCCCAGCCCACAAGGTTACGATCGGTGAAGGATTCCGTATGTCCGAAACGGAAGTGACGCTGGAACAATTCCAGAAGTTCCGCCCGGGTTTTGAGGGCACGCCGGGTTGCGATCCCTACGTGGCGGGCGTCAGTTGGAAGGATGCCATGAACTTTTGCGATTGGCTCAGCCAGAAGGAAAGCAAGCCCTATCGCCTGCCTACAGAGGCCGAGTGGGAGTATGCGTGCCGGGCGGGCACGGTGACTCAATTTTCCTCGGGGGATCAACCACCTGCGCCGGAGACCGCCAATGCGTGGGGGCTGAAGAACATGCACACCGGCGTGCGCGAATGGTGCTTTGATCGCTATGGCGAATACCCCCTTGAGGACCAGAGAGATCCGGCTGGGGCAGACCAGGGCAACACCCGTGTTTTCCGCGGTGGGGGATTGGATGAGAACAAACCGGAATATGCCCGCTCCGGTGCGCGCGGCTCGATGGGCGACGACTTCACCGCCTATCCGGCCGAGAGCGGAGCGAGGAAAAGTTCGGCGGTCGTTAAGCCCGCGGCGGAGACTGTCTCGCAAGGCATGATCGGGCGCTTTTTCGGCGAGCCCAACCTCACTAAACCCCATGACAAGTTCGTCATCAACAAACTCGACCTCAGCAAAATGGACAGCGAGTTCGACAAGGGCAGCCAGTGGTCCGCCCGCTTTCTTGGGTTCATTGAGGCCCCGGTTAGCGGTTTGGTGACCTTCGAGGCAATTGCCGATGACGGCATGGAAGTCATTGTGGATGGGAAGAAGATTATTAGCGCCTGGAGCAAAAAAAGCACACCATCGGTGGGCACGGTGGACATGGTGGGAGGTCGCAAATACGAAATGGAGATCACGTTCACCCAGAACGGTGGGGACGCTTTCATGCGCCTTTTCTGGAGCTGGGCCGGACAGGAGAAGAAGATCGTAGCGCCTTCAGCGATTTCTTACGACCGGTTTCAGGAAATGAGAGTTGTGGCCATGGGCACGGGCGCAACGTCCGAAGTCCCTGGCCAGCACTTGATCGGTTTCCGCGTGGTCCAGGCGGCGCCAGCGACCCGCTTCCGGCACATTGAAGTTCCTTACGCACGGCAGGGCGTGCGGCAAGACAACAGCATGGCCAACCAAGGGCCCGACCCGGCCAAGCCCTACTTCCGCAAACGCTACATGATGCCGACGCCGCTCGAAAACAGCGACCGCAAGGTTGTGGACGATGCAGGACTGCACCCCTCGTTTCGCGAGCATAACCACAGCCCGGCGGTGGAAGTTCTGCCGAACGGAGATGTGCTGCTGGTGATTTACACTTCCTACAGCGAATACGAGCCGGGCGTGTCACTGATCGCTGCGAGGCTGCGATTCGGCACAGAGGAGTGGGACATGCCAAGCCCGTGGATGGATTTCGCAATGGTCAACGACCATGCTCCACTGCTCTGGGTTGAAAAGGGGGTCCTGCGGCTCTTCTGGGGTAATCCAAGGCTCGCTTCGGCGTTCCCATTCCAGTGGGTTGAGTCCACCGATAATGGCGCGACGCTTGGGCCTGTGCATTTTCCCGCATTTACAAGCCCCATCGGGCCGCATTCCAAGCAACCGATCAACACCACGTTCCGGGGACTGGACGGGACGATATACGTGGGCAGTGATGCTGCCGGGGCCTCTTCGGTGCTGTGGGCAAGCCGCGACGATGGCAAGACCTGGTACGATACAGGGGGGCGCAGCGCGGGTCGCCATACCACCTATGCGCTGCTGAAGGACGGCTCGATTCTCGGCATGGGGGGCAAGAGCAGCAACATCGAAGGTTACATGCCCAAGGTCATCTCTCATGACGGCGGCAAGACTTGGGAAAAGAGCAGGACTCCATTCGCGGCCCTGTCCAGCAACCAGCGGCCGAGCCTGCTCCGGCTGGGCAGCGGTCGGCTGTTTTTCGCCGGTGATTTCCAGGATCGGGAAGGTAAGCAGCCGGGCACGATCAGGGAGCGGGGATCCTACGTTGCCCTGTCCAATGACGACGGCCAGACTTGGGCGATCAAACCGTTGCTCGGCGCTCAGTCGCATGAGGACGGCAAACTGGAATCCGCGACCCTCGGCTATTCGGCCGCGCGACAGGCCCCCAACGGCGTCATCCACCTGGTCACCACGATGAACCGTCCCAATCTGCACTTCGAACTGAACGAGGCTTGGATTCTGGACCCGCACGCCACGTGCGCAGACCCGATGGCACCGACCCCCGGCGGGGCACTGGCCAACGTTCAAACGCATATAGAAAAACACCCCAACGGAGAGGCGAGGTTGACCTGGATGGCCGGCAAAGGTTCTGATGGCCGTTACCTGCTGGAGGGCACCGAGGTGTGGCATTATGACAACGGCCAGAAGCAGCGCGAGGCCAATTACGGAAAGGGCTTCAAGACGGGCAAGGAGACCTATTGGTCGCGCGCGGGCAAGGTGGAATGGACGTGGGATCACCGTCCTGACGGTAGCGCGGTCTGGATCCAATTCTGGTCCAACGGCCAAAGAAAGTCTGTCTCGAGCTGGCGCAATTCCATGTGTGACGGGGTAGCCACGTGCTGGGATCCCTCCGGCAAGCAAATCAGCCAGGTGACATTTTCCAGGGGAATCATCAAATAATGCTCGGCGTTATAGCAGACGATTTGACCGGTGCGGCTGAGATTGGTGCCGTGGGGTGGCGGCATGGGTTGCGTGCCGAGATTACTCTCGGGAATGCACAAGACAGCGATGCGGACCTTATCTGTGTGGACACCGACTCGCGTTCTTGCGATCCGCTCGAAGCCGGGAAACGGGCCGCCAAAGCCGCTGGCATGCTCCAGGACTGCGGCGCAGATTGGATTTTCAAAAAGACGGATTCGATTCTGCGCGGCAACGTGACTCAGGAGATCGAAGCTATCGTCAAGCGACTGGGCCTGTTTGGTGCACTACTGGTTCCGGCCAATCCCTCACGCGAACGGACGATCGTAAATGGTCAATACTTTGTGCGCGGTCAGTTGATTCACCAAACGGAGTTTGCCCGGGATCCGAAGCACCCGCGCATGTCTCCGAACGTGCTGGAACTGCTCGCCAGTCCATTGGGGCTGCCGATTTCCTTCGGCAAGCCCGGGGATCTTTTGCCAGAATGCGGGATTGTTATTGGTGAGGTTGCCAGGGCGGACGATATTTTCGCTTGGGCCCAGCTACGAAGCCAACAGTGGCTTATGGCTGGTGGCGCGGATTTTTTTGGAGCGCTGTTGAAGCCGTCAGCAACTGCTCCGCAAAGTCATTACACACGGGGGCGGGAGTTGTTCGTCTGCGGCAGCGCAAGCGAAGCCACGAGGAATTTCGTGGCCGGCCAGGCCCAGCACGGAGTGCCGGTGTTTTCTCTACCGGATAAACTGGCGAATGTTGGCGAATTTGACGCGGCCGACGTTGCCGATCTTGTGTCAGGAGTGGTTGCTGCTTTGGAGCAGGAATCCCGCGTAATCCTCCACGTTGGGCTGCCCCAGGTGAGCGACCCTTCGCTTGCCGAACTGCTGGCAACGCATCTAGTCTGTGTGGCGAAAGCAGTGCTGGGGAAAGCTGACGTAGGGCATGTTTTTGCTGAGGGGGGAGCGACAGCTGTCGCGTTGGCGCGTTGTATGGGTTGGCACCGGCTGGCGGTGAAGGCCGAAGTAACGCCCGGAGTGGTGACTTTGTCGGTGATTGGCGGCGGATCTCCGCTGCTGACCATCAAGCCAGGGAGTTACTGCTGGCCGGAGCACCTGATCACAAGATGAAGGGCTTATGAACGCATCCACACGCTACGGACCAGGCTCCCTGTTGCTCACATCTGTGCTCGATTCCGCCCGACGCTATTCATAGATTGGCGGGACGAGGCGGCGCTCACCATTGGCACTGTGATTGAGCCGAAAGCTTTAAAGAGTGCCGCAGGATTTGTTTCTTTTCGCAAGTTTTCTGCAGATGTTCGCATGTCCACCCTTCCTGACTCCTGCTAACCTTACCTCCATGCTGAGCTGTTGCTCAACCGGAAGCGTGAGATAGCACGCAAAAACTAACACTTGGAAAGCAAGCATGCTAATATGCAACATTTAATACGTTGTTTCAACCAAACAAGTCTGGGCATTCTGGTTTGTCTGGTATCAACTCCTGCGTTCGCCTATACGGCCGCTGATCTTGAGGCGATAACCGGAGGGACATTTCTAAATTTCAGAGATACCACGACGGGCGAAGCTCGCAACAGCATCACGATTTCTCCACTCACTTTGGGGATTACTGTGCAGGACGTCACGAAAGTCGCAGGTACGATGGTAAACTGGAGCGTAAACGACACCTCTGACAGCACTTTGCAAGTAGGCGGTCAGATGGTGGAAGACAACAATCGCCGAACGGGTTTGGATGCCAATAACGTTCCGATCCAACCGGTGTTGGGCACCAGCTACAACCCATTCTTCGTGACACTCAGCGGATTGATTCCCGGGAGCTCTTATGGGTTGAGAATTGTGGCTGAGGGCCGTCGTTCTGATCCCGTTAGCGATCCGAGTGGCCTGCTGCATGGACTAAGAACCGACGTTGGTATCAACAGCTATGATTTCTCATACGGCGCTAGTGCCGGATCGTTGACCACATTCTCCGACACGGCGGCCGGGACCCTGCTATGGGAATCGAAGGCGAGTTCTGCGATCGCAGGCTATTTTTACTACACAGGGTCGTATGCATGTGGCATCGGTGACTGGACCGCCGATGGCAGTGGACAAATCAAACTCTATGTGGGCGAAGGCGCAGTCAATACGGTGTTGAACGGATCTCGAACCATGTTGGACGGCGTGGTGGTCTCGCTTATTCCTGAACCTTCAACGTTGAGCATCTTGGGTCTGGGTGGCTTGGCTGTGGCCCTGAGTCGGCGGCGCAGGTAACTGGCCATAGCAGTCGCCGCTCTCAATCCCCACACAGGATGCCGGACTGACCGTTCGCTTCTGGAGACTTCTGTTTTCCAGCAGTCAGACCATCACGGTCACTTGGGGTAGATTACAATTCGCGGTAACTCCTGTATGGTTGATTCTCGAGTGCGAGCCTTCCCCCCTCACTGTGGCTGGCTGTTTTCCACTTTTGGATGGCAAATGGGAAGTATTCGGGCAGCAACTGACGGAGGTCGGGCGGGGAACGGAATCCTTCCAAGAGACCAACTCGTGGAAGTCCATCCGTTCTGTCACGCTGTCACCGGGACGGGGTGTGAACGCCCAGTCCTATTTCCCCAGCGGGCAGGGTTATGTGATGGTGGCCGTTCAAGATGAGCAGGGGAGGGGCATTCCCGGACTCGAGGCAGAGCGGTGCGTAATCCGGAACGAGGACCGGCGTGACATCCTCCTGAAACGGGGCGATGTTGCTCTGTGCCAACTCGCCGGGAAGGGCGTCCGACTCGGATTCTTCCTGCGCAGTGCCAACAATTACGCCGTGACTGCCGGTAACAATTTATGAGAAGCCTTCTTATTGCGTTGAAACGTTCGCTCCCAAAGGGAGTGACCCCTATGAATTACCGTCGGCTTCCAATTGATATGACGGTTCGCAGGGGTCGCATTTTAATCCTGGGCTTGCGCCGGGTCGCACCGATTACACTGCTGCGTTGTCCTGGCATTCTCACAGCCGCATGCTTGTTGCTCACCAGCGCAGCTCGCGGCGCGGCAACTGCCACGATGCCGCCGACTGTCGCGGAGTCTGCTTCGGAACCCATCCGTTATGTCGGCAAGGAACAGCCCGACAAACGACTCTACGACGGCGCACTCCGTCACGCGGTTGGCGTCCATTATTACCAGGCTCTCCGCGCCAATCGCACTTGTCCGTCCGAGGGTGGGGCGATCGGCTGGACCTATAATCACCAGCCGTATCTGGCCTATTGGCGCGGTCAGTTTTATCTCCAATATCTCAGCACCCCCAAGTCGGAGCACGTTCCACCCGGAAGGACGTTGCTGATGACGTCCGTCGACGGTCAGCATTGGTCGAATCCGCATGTGGTCTTCCCGGAATACGCTTTGCCGGAGATCAAGAATGCCGACAGCTCTCTTCCAGCCGGAACGCCGGCGGTAATGCACCAGCGGATGGGCTTCTACACCGCGCCAAACGGGCGGCTGCTCACATTGGGCTTTTACAGCTTCTGCATTGATCCGCTCCCCCAAAAAGGCCCGAACAAGGGTCAGGGTTTGGGCCGCGTTGTCTGCGAGATTCATGCCGACAACACGGTCGGCCCGATTTACTTCATCCGTTACAACCGCCATGCCGGGTGGAACGAAACCAACACCAGTTACTCCTTTTACAAAACCAGTCCTGACGTGGGATTCGTTACGGCGTGTGATGCCTTGCTCGCTGACAAGTTGATGACCCTGCAATGGTGGGAGGAGGATCGCGCCACGGACGGTTTCTACACCATCCAGCCTGAGAAGGCTGAGCCAAAGGCACCAAGCTACGCCCACAGACCGGATGGCACGGTGCTCGGCGTGTGGAAGGCACATTACGCGCTCAGCCCTGATGAAGGAAAGTCGTGGACGAAGCTCGTGGGAGCGCCCTCCCTGATACCGTGCGGCGCCAAGACCTGGGTGCAGGGGACAGACGATGGCCGCTACGCGCTGGTCTATAACCACTCAGTGACGCGCAACAACCGGTTTCCCCTGGTTGTCATGAGCAGTGACGATTGCCGGGATTTCGCCAACATGCTCTGCCTCCACGGGGAGGTGCCGCCACGGCGTTTTGCCGGCCTGTACAAGAATGCCGGCCCGCAATACGTCCGCGGCATCGAGGAAGGCAACGGCAAGCCGCCCGGTTCTTATCTCTGGAACACCTACAGTATGAACAAGGAGGATATTTGGGTGACACGCACCCACGTGCCGGTGACCGGAACTGTCACCCAACAAGTTGAGGAAACCTTCGACAGGGTGGAGTCCATGGCTCAACTGGAATTGTGGAATTTGTATGAACCTCAGTGGGCGACAATCGGCATCGTCAATGACCCACATCAGAGCGGCAACAAGTGCCTCGAACTGCGTGACGAAGCCCCCTACGACTATGCGTTGGCTGAACGTGCGTTTCCTGAAAGCTCGCGGGTCCGAATTGAGTTCCGCGTGCTGGCAGAGAAAGTTGGCCACGGAGTGCTGGAAGCCGAGGTGCAAGATCGTTATGGACATCGCCCGCTGAAGATTCGGCTGGACGAGAAATGGCTGGCCCAGGACCAGATGGACCGTTGGGTCACTTCCATCCCGGCCCCCGCGAATGGGTGGCTTGCGGTTCAGCTGGTGATCAATTGCGCTGCGGGAAGTTACGACATTGCCCTGGATGGGAAGACTGTTGGAAAGGGCGTGAAGTTTGCGGAAAAAGTTGAAACCGTCGAGCGCCTGGTCTTCCGCACTGGACCATATCGCGGTGATGTGCGCGCGATCTATGTGGAGGGTGAACATGCCACCCTGGGTTTCACCAGCGAAGACCTGCCCGGAGCAGACCAGCGCGTGCCGCTGAGTGTCTATTTGGTGGATGACTTGCGCACCAGCCCAGTGCAATAGCGCGACCTCAGCTACTCCCAGCGCAACAGAATGGTTATCCAGAATTCGAAGGCTCCAAATCAGGCACAACACCAGCCAACCACCATGATCTGTCGCCACTATCAAAATGGTCAGCAACTTGATGTTGCCGGACTCAACGTCGTCACCGTGCTGGTGGACCGTAGCGAAACACAGCTCACCGAAGTCGGCTGGAATTGCTGGCGCAAGGGGCTGGAAGGGCCGCCCCATAGCCACGAGGCCAAGGAGCAGATTTTTCATGTAACAGATGGCGAGGGGATCATCGTGGTGGGACCGGCGCGCTACGCGGTCAAGCCCGGCAGCCTGATCTATGTGCCGCCGATGGTGGTGCATCAAACCATAGTGACGGGCGATGCGCCGTTGGGCTACATCCTCTTCAACGCGTTTCTGGATGACAGCAAGGAAGGCCACGCGTCCTTTGCCGAACACATCGCGAATGTCAAACAGGTTCGCCGGCAGCAAGCCGAGTCTCAGCAATCTGCGGTGGCAGGCGCCGAAGTTC
Organism: uncultured Verrucomicrobia subdivision 3 bacterium; assembly: GCA_903913865.1. Classification (GTDB taxonomy): domain Bacteria; phylum Verrucomicrobiota; class Verrucomicrobiia; order Limisphaerales; family UBA8199; genus UBA693. The sequence continues at coordinate 52,799 of CAIWMU010000141.1, read as the reverse complement.
GTGCGGTATTCGACCGGCCCGGTAAATGGGTCGCCGACATTCATGCTGGACGATTGTTCGACTTCGGGTCAAACACGACGCGGCTGATCCTCGAGCGCAACGAGGCGGTTCGTGCTGAGGTAACTTTGGTAAGTTGGCCCAAGGGCAGCAAAGGCGCGGTGGTTTCCCATCCGGAGAAAGAGCAGACATTCTTCGTGCTCGCGGGACATGGCACTGTGACAATCGGTGATGAAACCCGTCCGGTCACCGTTGGCGATGTCGTTTTTGTGCCCTGGAAGGCCCCACACACGACCGAAGCAGGTGACGAAACGCTGACCTATCTCTGCCTAAACACGCACGTGATCGAAACCAAAGAGAAGACTTTCGAGCAAATGTACAACCGTGTCGCCCCCGGTCGAATCGCGCGATGGAAGTCCGGAGATGCAACGGCGGGAAAATAGACCCGCCAACAAGATGAACCATGACATCAAAATCGATAATTATTAAGCAACTGCACACCAAGATTGCCCTGATGGTTGGTCTTTTCTCAGCCCTCGCGATCGGTGGCTGCAAGCACCCCGCAACCAGTAATGCGACAGGGTCGATGAGGAATGTCATCGTCGCCAGCGAGGCCGGCAAGTTCTGCGGCTGGCCCGCCAATAACGGTCTGTGGCGCTGGGACGGCGGGCGCGAGATTCTGGTGGGATTGTCCTTCGGAGATTACGTCGAACAGCAGGGCCACAACCTCAAGGGCGGGAGTGATGCCACTTTGGGTGTCGTGAGCCGTCTGGCTCGCAGTCGCGACGGCGGCCGGAGCTGGACGGTCGAGGATCCCGAGAACTTCGTAGGCGACGGGGGAGTGGCGACAGATTCCCCCGGTGGCTTCGACTTTCAGTCTCCCGGCTTCGCCTTGCGTGTCGTGGGCGTGGGCTATCACGGATCACAGGACGCGGCGGGCTCGTTTTTTGTCTCCGGTGACCGGGGACGGACGTGGCGAGGCCCTTATCGGTTCGGCGCGCTCAGGAAGGACGCCAACCTCCAAGGGATGGAATTGACCGCGCGCACGCGCTACCTGACGACCGGCCCCAATTCCTGTCTGTTGTTCATGTCGGCGCGACCCACGCGAAGCATCCCGGGTCAGATCGCGACCGACAAGAGCTTTGTGGCTGAGACCACCGACGGAGGTAGGAGCTTCCACTTCGTGGCCTGGATAGTGCCGCTCCAGGATCCTTACCGGGCGGTGATGCCGGCCGTGGCGCGACTGGCTGACGGAACGATCATCGCCTCGCTGCGTCGGCGTGACGTTGCGAACGCGCAGGTCCCCTGTTGGGTGGATTGTTACGGCTCGCGCGACAATGGGCGTTCCTGGAACTTTTCAAGCCGGGTCGGCCAAACCGGCTTGGAGAATGGCAACCCCCCGGCACTGACGGTGCTCAGGGACGGGCGGCTGGTCTGCGCCTATGGCGACCGCTCGCGCGACAGAATCGTCGCCCGGGTGAGCGCCGATGGTGGCAAATCCTGGGGTGCGGAGATCGTGCTGCGTACGGATTTTCAACCAGACAAGTTCGGCGACCATGATTTCGGCTATCCCCAACTGACCACGAACGAACGGAGTGACCTGGTGGCGCTGTATTACTGGGCCACAAAGGACCTGCCGCAACAACACATCGCGGCCACGGTGTGGAACCTGGGGAATCAAAAGTGAAGATGCTACACGACACTGTCAATCCCCGGAGCTGTGCCACGTTCTGTGCCTGGCTTGCGCTGGCAGCCAGCGTCTCTTCAGTCCAACTGCCAACCTACACGGGCGGCATCTATGGCGATGCCCTTTCCGCCCACGACGGGAAGCTGCGCTGGGCGGTCGGCGTCCAAAATATCCAAGTGTCCCGCTCGGCCCCGGAAAACCCAGGCGCGACGGATGGTAGTACAACCATCTACCGACATCACCAGATGCTCGCCTACTGGGGCGGGCGATTCTGGTCGTTCCATTCCGGGGGCGTTCAGTTGTGCTGGTCCACGAACGGGCTGGATTGGCACCCCGACGCGGATTCTTCCGATGTCATTCGTGGCGGCGCTTCGAGAATGGCTTTCTATGTCGCGCCGAACGGTCGTTTCCTCGTCAGTCAGGCAAATGCAGGGCGTTCTGGTGGGCCGGGCGAGCGATTGGTCAGGGAGATTCTTGGCCCGAAGTCTTACGGCCCCGAGACGTACAATGTGAAAACCAACTTTGCCGGGGCGCTCCCGCGAGTGGCTCCCTACTACACGAGCTCGAGTGATCCAGGCTTCAGGGCTGCATGTAACTCATTGCTCGCTGACCCTCTCTTTTGCCAGCAATGGCAGGAGGAGGATCAGGATCCCATCTTTTACACCATCAGCACCGACACCATTTCTGGAGTGCGTGAATGGAAGGCATTCAATTGGTATCGGCTGCCCGACAATCGGATCGTCGGCGCATGGAAGAGGCACTACATGGTGGTGAGCACAGGGCCAAACTGGAACCGCAACAGCGTTCCTGCTCCCTTTGAGGTCACTTCATTTGGTTTCAATCCCAGTGCCAAGGTGTGGGGGACTCGCAACAAGGATGGACGCTACGCGTTTGTCGGCTGCACTCCCGGGAAACCACGCGGAGACTTGCATCGGCGCTGGCCGCTCTCGGTGACGACTTCCAGCGACGGCCTGACTTTCGATACCCCTTACCTCGTCATAGCCGGTGATATGCCGCCCCAGCGATACGAGAATTGCACTGGCGACGACAAGAACTCCGGCCCACAGTATGTGCGCGGGATCAGCCCCGGTAACGGTGACCCGCCTGGCACAGACCTGTGGGTGACCTACAGCATGAACAAAGAGGATATCTGGGTGGCCTGCGTGCCAACACCGATTGTAGGACAGGTGACCAATGACGTGCATGACGATTTCCAGGCACAACCACCGGGTCGCCGGGTCGCCGGGTGGAACATCTACAGTCCCCAGTGGTCGCCGGTGGCGATTGTCGCGGAGGGGACGAACCGATTTGTGCGGCTGGAGGACAGGGACCCCTGCGACTACGCGAGCGTGACGCGCGTCTTCAGGCAGGGCGCTCACGCGCGCCTGGCTTTCCAGCTTCGCGCGCACCAGTCCAACGCCACAAGTGCGCCCATGGAAATTGACGTCGTATCGGGCAACGGCACCCGTGCGGTGGCGCTCTCTTTCAATCCTACGAACAGCAACATCATGGCCTGGAATGGTGGCACGCTGCAAAGCGTCAAAGGCTACGCGACCAACCGTTGGATGAGCGTCGAGTTGGCGGTGGATGCGGAGGCGCAGTGCTACTCAATGATCGTGGACGGAAGCCTGGTGCTCACCAACGCGGCATTTCTTGAGAACTCAGGAAGTGTTGAGCGCATTGTGTTCCGCACCGGCGAGTTCCGGCTGCGCGATTTCACCCGGCGTCCCCAGGTGGACGGGACCTGGCTCACAAACCGCATCCCGAATGCCGATGTCGTGCAACCGACCAGCCGCTATGATCTGGACAACGTCAGGCTGTCGACTGGCAGCAAGAGCACACGGCGACCTTAGATTATGAAACAGAAGCAAGAGCTGAATTCCACAACCGTCTCGATCTTCTCTGCCGCCAAGGCCTCGTTGAGGCTCCATTGCAGCTTCTTGCTACTGAGCGGGGTAGTGTTCACCAGTTTCAACTCCGCCCTGCCTGCCGGGGATTTCACCAATTCAGCGTCCGATTACAGCAACGACCCGGCAAATCCTGCCATGCGCCCCATCCAGGATGTTCCTGGATTACCGCGAGTCCTGTTGATGGGTGATTCGATCTCGATTGGCTACACATTGCCCGTGCGGGAACAGTTGGCGGGCAAGGCCAATGTGCATCGCATCCCCGAGAATGGCGGACCCACCACCAATGGGCTGGCCAAGCTGGATGCCTGGCTGGGAAATCAGCGTTGGGATGTCATTCATTTCAATTGGGGCTTGCACGATCTGAAGCTGATGGGCAACGGCCAGCAACAGGTAGCCTTGCCGGACTACGAGCGAAACCTCGACCATCTGGTAGAACGCCTCAAACAGACCGGCGCCCAACTGATATGGGCTTCCACCACGCCCGTGCCGGAAGGAAAACTCGCTACGGCGCGCAGTTCGAAGGATGTCCCCCTATACAATGAGGCGGCCCGCAGGGTCACGGCGAAGCGCGGGGTTCTGGTTAATGATCTTTATGCCTTTGCGCTGCCTCAGCTTTCAAAGGTTCAAATCACGAACAACGTGCATTTCACCAGAGAGGGCTCCGCAGTTCTAGCCAAACCCGTCGCAGAAGCTATCCTGGCTTGTCTGAAAAATATCACTGCCGCTGGACAGCAGCGCCCAGGTTTGGTTGGTCCATGGTATGGCAATGCGGATTTCACGCGAGCCAAGGGTGGAGTTCTTCTGCCCACGATGGCCGCGGAATTTGATTCGGAGACGGGCTTTGGTTCTTCCTGGTCGGCCATGTGGGAGGGAGATTTGATTCCACCCGTATCGACCAAAATCACGTTCCACGTGAAAACAAAATCACGGGTGACCCTAAAAATCGCCAACATGAAGGTGCTCGAGACGAAGGATGGAGTGGGGGATGGAGCCTTGGAAATGACTCGGGACCGGGGATATCCGATACAAGTCTACTATTCGCACCAGCATGAGGGAAAAGGAAACTTCCGCGTAGAGTGGAGCTGGTCGGGGCACGAGCCGGAACTTATTCCCGCGAACCGGATCCGCCACACCACCGCACAGGAGGAATATTGGAACTGGCATCCAGAACCTGATCCGGACACAATTGATCGCAATTCCTTCGCAAGGGTTGCCGGCAAGCATGTGCTGGTTTATGGAGCGCCTGGTCGCTTCACGGGATGGCCAGCAAACAACGGTATCTGGAGCTGGGGTAATGAGATCCTCGTAGGATTCAGGCTGGGATATCACAAAAGCAACTCGGGCGGTGGGCATTCAATTGATTCCTCCAAACCCCAGGTCCCGGTGCTTTCCCGCAGTCTCGATGGGGGCGAGACCTGGCACCTTGAGCAGCCCGAACTTCCCATGAGCGGGGTGATTCGTGAGGTTTCACTCACGCGGCCGATCAATTTCGGGCATCCTGATTTTGCGATGCGCTGCTTTGATTCCAGCTACATCATTTCGTATGACAGGGGCAGGAGCTGGGAGGGGCCCTACCGCTTTACGAAGTTCCCGACCGGGCGGCTTACCAGCCGAACGGATTACCTGATCGGTGGATCGAACACTTGTACGGTCTTTTTGTCTTCAGAGGAAAAGGACGTTCAGGTGGATGAGTATTCCGACCGTGCGTTCTGCGCCCGCACGACTGATGGTGGCCTAAACTGGCACTTCCTAGGTCGGATGACAGGTCAGCCGACTGAGGTGCGATCGGTGATGCCGGCGACGGTGCGGGTGTCGGATATGCACCTGGTTTCCGTGTTGCGTCGGCGCATTGATTACGGTTTGGGTGGAGAACGACCGCCGATTACTGCGAACTGGATCGACGCTTACGAATCCATGGATAACGGAACGACCTGGCGGTTTCTGAGCAAGGTGGACGACACCGACCGTGGCAAGCACAACGGAAATCCGGCCTCTCTCGTGCGCTTGCGGGATGGGCGGATCGTCGCGGCCTATGCCTACCGGGGTGTCCCTTATGGCATTCGTGCGCGTATAAGTAATGACAATGGAACGACTTGGGGGCGTGTCATTCATCTGCGTGACGATGCCGGAACTTGGGACATGGGGTATAGCCGAATGGTCGAGCGACCGGATGGCAGGCTCGTGACCATTTACTACTACAGCACTCCCGAGCGCATCGAGCAGCACATCGCAGCTACGATCTGGAACCCGGATGACCTGCGGGGTGCCGGAATCCGAAGCACGACGGGCAAACCCACAATGAGCCATCCTTGATGGAGGCCCCCCATGGATGCACTACTGACTCTGCAACCCAATGCAATAACCTGCCGTTCGGCTAAGTGAGTCATGAAAGCCAGAGTTCTGTTGACAAGGTTGAGAGGGCTCCTACCACAGGATTGCTCGCCCGGAGTGGCCATATTGGCCGAACACAGCAAGAGAATCGGCGAAACCGAAGGAGAAATGTAAATGAAAAAACCGTGGGTTTTCCTGCTGGTTGGTTTGGTAACCTGCATGTTGCTGTCGACGACCGCAGGGGTCGGCGCGGCAGGGCAGCACAGCCTCGACATCGCGCCGTTCGCGTTGCCCGGCACTCCGGCGAATGTGGTGCGTTTTGAAGAGCCGCGCGAAATTCGCGAAGTGGTTGTCACACTCAAATCTGGTGTGCCGAGTGACATCGGCTTGTCCTACCTGCACAAGACATGGCGACGCAAGCGGCAGGAGTTGCTCGATCCGAAAATCGGCTCGTTCCAATTGGGTTGGAAGGTGGTGGACGACTGGTTCGACGTCTCGTGGGACAAGGGGGCGGTGCGCGTCGTGAAAAGCGGACAGCATCGAGCCGTCCTGAGGTTTGATCCGTTGAGCCGGGAAGGAGTTTCCTTCAACGGGGGCGACGTCGATTACCGCTATACCCTGGGCATTCGCGTGGAGGGCGTGACACCGGACTCGATTGAGCGCATCGAGGTCTACACAGCATCGAAGCCGACCCTGACCAAATTTCGCGTCATGCTGGATGCGGGAAAGCCGGTGAATGGGAAAGATGTGAAACTTTCCGTCTACAATTGCGAAATCGCCAATCTGGAATCGGGGCGAGGGACCAAACCGCAGGAGCGGTGTCGCGTCGGTCTGCTGGAAGGATCGCTCGGCCCACGGAATTTCCTCGTGGACGTCCAGCATTTGGTATCCCCCCATCGGTTTGCGCATGACGAGGGACTGGTCACGTTTGGCATGGCGGACCAGACCTTCACCATCTCCATGGATGCGTTACTGGCTCAAGGTCCTGTCTGGTATGAGGACGGAGGTGTCTTCGTAACCCTTGCCTCCGACCCCAACTCCTTCGAGGCCTATCAGCGTGAAGTGCGGCGGCGCGGTGGCCCGGGACGACGCGGTGAGGCTTCCGGTGTGCCTTCTGCCGAGGGCAGCATCGCCAGCATGGTGAGCCAGATGCCCGAGCAAAGCCTCAGCGGTGCCCGGCTCGGCCAACCCGAGCGGCATCCGGTGGCGATGATGCTCGGATGCAAATACAACCAAAACCGGTTCCGGATTGAAACCGACGGCGACATCACCATGGAGAACGGTTACGGCAGCGAGCAGGCGCATCGGTTCTTCTTTGGCATGGGTCGCTGGAGCCGTGTGGCGAACTACGCCGATCCCGCACCGGCACTGATTTATCACGTGGAGCGACGAAGCGGCGACCTGCGAGTTCATCAGGAAAGTTTTGCGGTGTCCCTGATCAAGCCCGTCGGCGAGGACTTGAGCGCCGACGATCCCACTGTATGCATGGTGCGGTTCACGCTCCAGAACGAAGGACGCCTGCCGATCACCGCAACGTTGCCCATCGAATTCTCTTCCCGCTCCCAACACACCCGGCATCCATACCAGGACGGTGCGCGAAGCGGAGTCCCCGTTGGCCCGCGTGACGCGCTGACTTTGACCAACGGCGATGTGAATGGTGAACGCCTGTTGGTGGTAGCCCCGGAAGGAAAACCCGAAGTGCGCGGTGCGATTCGCACCAGCATGTCCGTCACCGCCAGGAGTGAGGGCCTCCTCCTGCATCGTGAATTGGCCCCGGGCGAGAGTTGTGAAGCGTTGATGAAAATTGCCCGCAAAGCTGTTTCTTCCGGGCAGGAGCGCGTGTCGCTGGCGCGGCTGCAATTTGAACCACTGCGTGAACAGACCGCCCGTTTCTGGAACGATCAAGTTTCGCCATGGGCCGAAATCAAGACCCCGGAGCCGGAACTCAATGCTTTTCACAAGGCCCACCTGGTCCATCAGATGATCTCGGATCACCGTATGCCGGGGGATGATGGCCTCATCAGCACATCGGTCGGAGCTGACGCCTACGGAAATTTCGGGAACGAGTCCACGATGGTCATCCAGGAACTCGAAGAGCGTGGCTTGCATGAGGACGCGCGCAAGCGGCTGGCTCTCTGGATCAAGTATCAAAGCACGGCCAGGCTCGCCGGTCGGTTCAGCGAACAGGAGGGAGTGTTCTATGGATCGGGAGGCAGCGAGGCTGGCGAATCCTATGTCCAGAGCCACGGTTGGATCATGTGGGCACTCGCCGAACATTACTTCATGACACGTGACAAGGCCTGGGTGGAAGGAATCGCGCCGAACCTGATTCGCGGTGCGGAATGGATCGTGCGTCAGCGCCGGCTTACCATGGGGCAGCAGCCCCTCTCACGGGGGTGGGAACGCGGGCTTCTGCCAGCGGGCGGACTGGAAGACGTCAACAGCTTCTTTTATTGGGTTCCGAGCAACACCTGGAACTGGCGTGGCATGGATCACGTGGCGGCTGCGCTCGAGGCGGTCGGGCATCCCGAAGCGAGCCGTCTGCGCGCCGAGGCCGATGCCTACCGGGCGGACATCTTGCGGAGCCTCACCATCGCCCGGCAGCACAATCCATTGGTGCGCCTGCGCGACGGTCGGTGGGTGCCGCATTATCCGACGCATGTATACCGGCGAGGCCGGGATCTCGGTTGGATTCGTGAGACCCTCGAAGGCTCCGTGAATCTGCTTCTGTGCGGCATTCTCGATCCCCACGGCCCGGAGGCACCGTGGATCCTGGACGACTACCAGGACAACCTCTACACCGGGGGCGAATTCGGCTACCCGATTCCGGATTTCCACGAAATGTGGTACGACTGGGCGGGCTTCTCGTGCCAACCCAACCTCCTTGCCGGACTGATGCCTTATCTCGATCGCGACGAAATCGAGGTCTATATTTGGATGTTTTTCAACGCCTTCACTGCCGCCTACAGCCCCAACATTCAAGGGATGGTTGAACATCCCCGCCCGGTTCTGGGCTTTTCGAACGCGGAGCCTTTCAAGACATCTGACGAATCCAACTCGATCAAGTGGCTGCGCTACATGTTCGTCTATGGCAGAGGCGACACTTTGCATCTGGGGCGTGCGCTGCCGCGTGAATGGCTGGGACGCGGAGAATCCATTTACCTCAAAAGTGTCCACACGTGCTTCGGGGTCGTTTCTGTCGAATATGAAACGGACTCTTCGCAGAGCCGGATCACCTGCAAAGCCGACCTTGCGATCAAAACTGCACCGGCACGAACACTGGTCCGGTTTCGCCATCCAGAGAAAAAGCCCATCCAGTCCGTGCGCGTCAACGGCGTCGAGCACACTGCCTTCGATCCGGTCAAGGGCGATGTGGACGTGTCGGGTAAGACCGGTGCGCTGACCATCGTGGCAATCTTTGCACCCTCTTTATCGGATCAAGGGCCAAAAGTGCCTTCCAACAACAAGTGACCTTTGCGGAAAATGGGGGACGCCAGATGCCCGACGCTTTTCATGTTGCGGATCGCTTTGATGGCATTCTCTCCGGGATCGCCGACTCCAGCCGGCGAGCGTTACTTCGCCGAATTGGTTGGGCGTCGAGTGTAATTGGGGAGCGTGAAGTTTCTAACTTTCATCCCCGTCCTCAAAGCTGGGGTTTTTTATTGTCCTGCACCTGGCAGGGTGCGTTGCTTCAGGAAGCGCTCAACTCCAGCAACGTTGTAAAACAGTGTGCCGCCACCGCGTTTGGCGCAGGGGTTGGATTTAAATCGTGGCAGGTTCTTGAACCGCTTCTTGAGTGGCGCCCTGCAGGGTGTGGGTTGGATGAACTGAGGAACCACCTCTTTTTGGATGACGTCCAACCATGCCATTCTTGCCGTGGCCATAGTTTGATGGTTCTTCCGGCAACTGTGGGCAACCGGATTGACAGAAGCATGCGGCCATAGCCGGGGGCGGCTTTTCAAAGTTCGGTTGGTGAGCGGGATTTGCGCGGGCTTTTCGGCAACTCAAATCATTTGACTCGGAGGGCATATGAACCTACCGTTCGGTAGGTTTTGTGTCCAAGACCCTTCTCCAACCGGATTCCGACACTCGGCAACTGATTCTACATGCCGCACTGCGGAGCTTTGCGGAAAGGGGTTATGTGGCGACGTCGGTGCAGCGGATCGTGAGTGAGGCGAAGGTTTCCAAGCCGACCCTATACTATTATTTCAGAGACAAGGCGGGGTTGTTTCAGGCGTTGGTGGATCATGCTCATGAGGAGCGATACCGGTTGATGCGGGAGGCAGCGGAGAGGGGAGGCACAATTTCCGAAAAGTTGGAGGAGATTGTAGTGGCGCTGTTCGAATTTTCGGTGCGCAACCAGGAACTGATGAGACTGGCATTTGCGACGGCGTTCACCGGTTCCACAGATACTCCGGGTCATGCACATTGCCTGCAGAAGGGGCGCAGGAACTATGAGTGGGTGCGGGGTCTCATGGCTGAGGCCCAGAGGAGCGGGGAGATTGGGGTGCACTATGATCTGGACACGTTGACGATGGGGATTTACGGGCAGTTGAACATGTATGTGATGGTTCGATTGCTCATGCCGGAATGTGCGCTGGACCGGCAGACGGCAGCGCGGATTGTGGACCTTTTTCTGGCAGGGGCCGGGTCTGGCTCCGGGGGGCGGGGAGGGTGTTCCGGCACAAGGCAGGTAGCAGGTGAGTAAAAAGAAAACATGAAATTAAAGTTAACTTTGGCAGTGGTTCTGGTGGCCGCCGTATTGGGCGGACTGGTGGGAATAAAGGCGTTGCAGTTCGACAAGATGATCACGGCGTCCAAGAAGATGGTGCTTCCGCCGGAAACGATCTCTTCGGCAGTGGTTTCTGAGGAGAAGTGGCCGAGCACGCTCACAGCGATCGCCTCGGTGACTGCCGCTCAGGGAGTCACGATCACCCCCGACCTGCCCGGGTCGGTGCGGGAGATTCCGTTTGAATCGGGAGCGGTGGTGAAAGGGGGGGATATCCTGGTGCGTCTGGACACATCCTCGGAGGAAGCTCAGCTGCGGTCCGTAAAGGCGCAACTGAAGCTTGCGAAGCTGAATCTGGAACGGATGGTTACGTTGCGGAAGGATAACATGGTCGCGGAGGCGGATCTGGATCTCGCAGAGGCGACGGTGAAGCAGCATGAGGCGAATGCCGATGAAATTGCGGCCACCATTGCAAAGAAAACCATCAAGGCCCCGTTTGATGGCAGGCTTGGCATCCGCCAGATTAATCTGGGGCAGTATCTTGAGGGGGGGCGACCGATCGTATCCCTTCAAGCCCTGGCACCGATTTTTGCTGAATTCACCCTGCCTCAGCAGGAAGTGGAGAAGGTTAAAGTCGGAATGGTTGTGAATCTGACCACGGATGCCCACCCGGGAAAGGTGTTCGAAGGTCGCCTGACGGCGATCAACCCGGACCTGAACTCCTCAACCCGGAGCGTTCTTCTCCAGAGCACCTTTGCGAATGCTGAGGGACTGTTGAGGCCCGGCATGTTTGGACGTGCGGAGGTGGTTCTGGCCGGTGAGCAGCCTGTGCTGGCGATTCCCTCCACGGCGGTGTTCAGCGCCCCATACGGCGATTCGGTCTTTGTGATCGAGGCCAGGGCGGCGGATACGAACGGTCCCGCCCGCACGGTTGTGCGCCAGCAGTTCATCCGGGCCGGCCGGCCCAGGGGGGATTATGTGAGTGTGGAAACGGGTTTGAAGGTCGGCGAAAAGGTTGCCAGTGCGGGATTGTTCAAGTTGCGGAATGGCGCGACTGTTGAGGAGAACAATCAGATGGCACCGAAGGCCTCCCTCACACCGCATCCGTCTGACACCTGATCCCCTGGCGCTGAATGAAATCCTTTACGGACCTATTTATTCGCCGGCCGGTGCTGGCGCTGGTGGTGAACCTGGTGATCCTGATCGTCGGGATGCAGGCGATTCGATCGCTTAACGTGCGGCAGTATCCGCGCAGTGACAATGCGGCGGTGACGGTGACGACGGTTTATGTCGGAGCCAGCGCGGATCTGGTGAGGGGATTCATCACCACCCCGCTTGAGCGGGCGCTCGCCGCGGCGGATGGGATTGATTACATCGAATCGTCCAGTTCACTGGGCATCTCGACCATCACCATCCGGCTGAGGTTGAATTATGATCCCACGAGGGCACTCGCGGAAATCAGTTCCAAGGTGGATCAGGTGCGTGGCGACCTGCCGCCCGAGGCGGAGGTGCCGATCATCAACATTGAGTCGGCCGACTCGAAGTTTGCCTCAGCCTACCTGAGCTTCACATCGGACATTCTTGAGGCAAACCAGATCACTGACTATCTGGTGCGAATCATCCAACCCCGGCTGACGGCGCTGGAGGGGGTCCAAAGGGCGGATATTCTCGGCGGCCGCACCTTTGCGATGAGAATCTGGCTCAAGTCAGATCGTTTGGCCGCCTACAATTTGAGTCCTTCCCAGGTGCGGGATGTTCTGGCGGCCAACAATTTTCTCTCAGCCGTGGGGCGGACGCGAGGTTCGCTGGTGCAGGTGAACCTGACGGCCAACACGGACGTCAGGACCGTGGAGGAATTTCGCAATCTGGTGGTACAGCAGAAGGGGGATCATCTGGTGCGGTTGCGGGATGTGGCGGATGTGGTGCTGGGGGCCGAGAATTATGATGTCGAGGTGCGGTTCACAGGGGAACGGGCCGTGTTCATGGGGGTTTGGGTGCTGCCGAATGCCAACTCGCTGGATGTGATCAAGCGGGTGCGGGCCGAGGTTGACTTGATCTCGAAGGAACTGCCAAGCGGTTTAAAGGGGAGGATCGCCTATGATGCGACAAAGTATATTGATGAGGCCATCAGCGAGGTGCTCAAGACCCTGACTGAAACGCTGATGATTGTGGCGATCGTGATCTTCCTCTTTCTGGGATCCCTGAGGTCGGTGCTTGTTCCACTTGTGGCGATCCCGATTTCGCTGATTGGCGCGATATTTTTGATGCAGGTTCTTGGATTCACGCTGAATCTGCTCACCCTGCTGGCGGTTGTGCTCTCCGTCGGGCTGGTGGTGGATGATGCGATTGTAATCGTGGAAAATGTGGAGCGGCACATACGCCTGGGGCAGACGCCCCGCAGGGCGGCTCTGCTCGGGGCCCGCGAACTGGTTGGGCCGGTGATTGCGATGACGATCACATTGGCTGCCGTCTATGCCCCGATTGGGCTGCAGGGGGGATTGACGGGGTCACTGTTCCGGGAGTTCGCCTTCACCCTTGCCGGGGCGGTTTTTGTATCCGGAGTGGTGGCATTGACACTTTCCCCGGTGATGTCCTCATGGCTGCTGGACGCGGGGCGTGAGGAACATGGTTTGACCGGGCGCATCAACCGTGGTTTTGACCGGATCAGATCGGTCTATGCCCGGGTGCTGGACGGCACGTTGAATGCCCGCCCGGCTGTTTACACCATCTGGATTTGCCTGAGCCTGATGACCATCCCGATGTTCATGTTTGCCCCGAAGGAGCTGGCGCCAATGGAGGATCAGAGCATCATCTTCGGCATCGTCGAGGCACCGGCTGATGCCAGCATTGAGCAGACAACATTCTATACAGAGGAGGTGAACCGCCAGATGATGAGCACCCCGGAGTCGCACCATTCCTTCCAGATGACGATGCCGAGCAGCGGTTTTGGCGGGCTGGTTTTAAAGCCGTGGGCGGAGCGCAAGCGCACCGTCTTCCAGGTTCTTCCCGAAGTGCAGGCGAAGATGGGCAAGGTTCCGGGAGTTAGGGCCTTTGGGGCGACGCCGTCCCCCTTGCCTGGTGGAGGGCAGTTTCCGGTTGAGTTTGTCATCGGGTCCACCGCCGAGCCCGAGGTTATCATGCGTTATGCCGAGCAGTTGCAGCAGGCTGCCACGGCAAGCAAGATGTTTGCATTCCCGCCGATGATCGACACCAAGATCGATCAGCCGGAGGTGGAATTGGTCATGGATCGTGACAAGGTGGCAGCTCTGGGTTTGGATATGCGGTCAGTGGGTGCCGACCTGGGTGTGCTGATGGGGGGCGGGTTCGTGAACCGGTTCAACCTTCAGGGGCGCAGTTACAAGGTGATTCCGCAACTCAAGCGCGTTGAGCGGCTGAATGCCGCTCAGCTGGAGGAGACCTATGTCAGGGGCACGGCGGGTCAACTGGTCCCCGTGAGCACCTTTGCCACGCTGAAGAAAAAGACCGGGCCGAGGGCGCTCAACCGGTTCCAGCAGTTCAATGCGGTCAAAATCAGTGGTGTGGCCATCCGTCCACTGAACGATGCCCTGAAGTTCTTGGAGGATGAGGCGCACAAGATACTGCCCGAGGGATACAAGTTGGATTATACCGGGGAGTCCCGTCAGTTGAGGACGGAAGCGAGCAAGTTCATACCCGCATTCTGCCTTGCGTTGATATTGATCTTCCTGGTTCTGGCGGCGCAGTTTAACAGCTTTCGGGATCCGCTGATCATCCTGCTGGGGTCGGTTCCCCTGGCGATGTTCGGGGCGCTTTTATTCAGCTTTTTGAAGATGCCGGATCCCAACACTGCATTTTTCACGACGGGGTGGACCACGACGTTGAACATCTATTCACAAGTGGGTCTGGTGACTCTTGTGGGACTGGTTGCGAAAAACGGAATTCTGATTGTGGAATTTGCCAACGAGCAGCAGCGTCATGGATTGAGCAAGTTGCAGGCGGTCCGTGAGGCCGCTCTGGTCCGTTTGCGGCCCGTGCTGATGACAAGTGCGGCCACCATCTGCGGCCATTTCCCCCTGACACTGGTCTCAGGGGCCGGTGCGGCAGCGCGGAATTCCATCGGCATCACGATTGTTGCGGGCATGGCACTGGGGACCATTTTCACGCTCCTCGTCATTCCTTCACTCTATGTCCTGATCGCGAAACAACATGTGGGCGAGGATCAGGACCAAATCGCGTCAGATTTCGCCCCCGTTCCCGAGAACTCCCATGCATGATCGATTGCTAGTCCTTCTGTCCGCAGCCCTCCTTTTGACGGCTGGTTGCGGCAAAACTGATGGCACCTCCAAGAAAAAGGGAGGCAATGCTGCTGTGGCTGTGACCATCGCGGAGGTGGTGTCAGAACCTGTGGACAAGGTTCTGCCGGTGGTTGGCACCCTCTTGGCGAAGGACGAGGCGACGATCTCCGCGCAGGTGGAAGGACAGGTGGAGAAAACCATGGTCGATTTTGGCGCACGGGTGGAGGCGGGACAGGAACTGGCGTTGATTGATACAGCCGCCTACCAGGTGCAGGCGGCGCAGGCTGCCGCAGTGCTTGCAAAAGCGCGGGCCAACGAGAAAAACGCGGAGCGCAACCTGAAGCGGGTCATTGAACTGCAGGCGGACAAGATTTCATCCGTCAGCCAGATGGACGATGCGACAGCACAGGCCGAGCTGGCGAGAGCGGAGATCAAGGCAGCGGAGGCGACCGGGGCGGTGGCGGAATTGAACCTGCGTCGATCCCGTGTGGTCGCGGCATTTCCGGGGAGTGTCTCCGAACGCCTTGTGACCATGGGGGACTTCATGAGAGTCGGCTCACCCCTCTTCCGGATGGTGAACGATACCGAGTTGCGCTACATGATGCAGGCACCTGAAAGGTATGCCGGACAGGTGAAATTGGGGCAGATGGTGCGATTCAGTGTCGATGCGTTTCCGGGGGAGAATTTTGAGGGAACCGTTTATCTCGTCAGTCCTGCGGTGAGCGCCTCGACACGGTCGTTCAATGTGGCAGCGCTCGTTTCGAATACCAGCCGGAAACTCAAGGCCAGCAGTTTTGCCCGGGGTGAGTTGCTGATTGAGAAAGCGGTTCCGACGCCGATGATTCCGATGGAGGCAGTCATCAATTTTGCGGGTGTTACCAAGGTGTTTGTCATTGAAGGGGATGGCGCCCATAGCCGCGAGGTCAAGACCGGTCGTATCCTTGGGGGGCGTCAGGAGATTCTTTCCGGGCTCAATTCAGGCGAGAAAGTTGCCGTGACCGGCACGACCCGGCTGTTCGAGGGTGCCAAGGTGCGCCTGCTGGCACCGGAACCTGCGGTCACTGTTCCTGCAAAAGCCGCTGGTGTAACTTCTCAGGAGGCCCCATGAGCGACCCGAAGCAAACCGGGGGACCCGCCGATGGGGGCAGGGAGGGGGAATCCCGTGGTTTGGCTCTGGCCGACCTTTGCATCCGGCGTCCCGTCTTCGCGACGATGATGAACCTCCTGCTTGTGGTGCTGGGATGGTTCTCGTTCCAGAACATAGGCGTGGATCAGATGCCCAACGTGGATCTTCCAATCATCACTGTTTCGACCACTCTGCGCGGTGCCTCGCCTGAGGAGATTGAGACGAGCGTCACCAAGCCCCTGGAGGAGATCATCAACACGGTGCAGGGGATCGATGAGCTGTCGAGCGTTTCCCTGGAGGGTGTGTCTTCAATCACTGTTCAGTTCCTGATGGATCGCAATCGTGATTCAGCGGCCCAGGATGTGCGGGACAAGGTGAACACGATTCTGGCGAGATTGCCGGAGGGAACAGATGCGCCGATCATTGACAAGTTCGATGTGGATGCCTCGCCAGTGGTGACGATCGGCGTCAGCGCGCCACGGGATTTGAAGGAGATCACTTTTGTTGCGGACAAGCAGCTGAAGCAAAATCTCGAGACGGTGCAGGATGTGGGTGCCATCAGCATGGTGGGTGCGCGGCGCCGGGCGGTTCAGATCGAGGTGGATCTGGCGCGGTTGCGAGCGCGGGGATTGACGATTGATGACGTTCGGACGGCACTCAGGCAGCAGAATCTTGAGGTGCCAGGTGGGCGGGTCGATCAGGGCAGGCGGGAGATGGTGGTGCGGACCCTGGGGCGCATGCGGGAGGTCAGGGATTTCAACGAGCTGATCGTGGCAAATTTCCTCGGTCAGCCGGTTTACCTTAAGGATATCGCCTCCGTGGCGGACTCGGTTGAGGAGCCAAGGTCCATGGCCCAGTTGAATGGGGAAAATGCCGTGACTCTGGTGGTGCGGAAGCAATCAGGGAGCAATACCGTGAAGCTGATTGACGCTGTGAAACGGCGTCTTGATGAACTCAGGAGTGTGGTGCCGCCGGACTTCAAGCTCAGCGTTGTAAGGGACCAGTCCATCTTCATCAACCGGTCTTTGGACGAGTTGAGTTTTCACCTGCTGTTCGGGGCGGTGCTTGTGGCTTTGACCGTGTTCTTCTTCCTCCACGACTGGCGAGGCACTGTGATTGCGACCATTGCGATCCCGGCCTCCCTTATAGCCACGTTCACGCTGATGCGGGCAATGGGCTACACCCTGAACAACTTCACGATGCTGGGGATGGTTTTCGCCGTTGGAATTGTCATTGATGATGCAATCGTCGTCCTGGAGAACATTCATCGGACGATGGAGGAGAAGGGGTGGAGCGGGATGAAGGCTGCAAGTCTCGCCACCAGCGAAATCGCGCTGGCGGTAATGGCGACAACCTTGTCCCTGGTGATCATTTTCCTCCCGCTCGCGTTTATGCAGGGGCGGGTGGGTAAGTTCTTTTCCAGCTATGGGGTGACGGTGGCGTTTTCAATCATGGTCTCCCTGTTCATCTCCTTCACTCTGACTCCGATGCTTGCCTCCCGGTTTTTGAAGCATTCGGATGATGAGAAGGCAAGGGAGAAGAAGGCGCACGGGGGACCATTGATGAGATGGCTTGGGGGGCACTACATACGGGTCCTTGAATGGTCTCTTCATCACCGTTGGGCCGTTTTGCTCGGTGCCGGTTTGTGCATGGTATCCCTCGTGCCGTTGGCGAAAATGACCACCTTCAATTTCATGCCCCAGGATGATGCGAGCGAGTTTGAAGTGATCATCCAGACTCCGGAGGGATCGACCCTGAGCCGGACGGCCGACATTGTGAGTCAGGTCGTCCGCCGTTTGAAGGATATCAAGATGGAGGGTCAGCCGGCGATCATCAACGCTCTGGTTACCATTGGTGAAACATCAGGACGGGTGGGAAAGGCTGAGGGGGATGTGACAAAGGCAACCATCTACTGCCGCCTTCCTCCGCTGGAGGGGCGGATCTCCGCTTTCCTGGGTCATAGCAGGCGATGGTCGCAGTTTGATGTCATGCGCCAAGCCCGGCAGATTTTGACTGATTATCCCGACCTAAGAGCCGGGGTTCAGTTGATTGGTGGCATCAGCAGCGGCGGGCGCAACGCGGATTTGCAGTTCAACCTGGTCGGGCCGGATCTGCGCCAGTTGACGACTTATGCCGACCAGATCATAGAAAAGCTGCGCTCGCGGCCGGGAATTGTGGATCTGGACACAACTTTGTCCACCCGCAAGCCGGAATTGCAGGCAACGATCGACCGCGCAAAGGCCAGCCAGTTCGGATTGCCGGTCTCTGATGTGGCGAGTGCGCTCCGCACTCTGGTGGGTGGAGAGGTGGTGGGGACTTACAAGGAGGCGGATGATCAGTATGACGTATGGTTGCGGGCCAATCCGGAGGGGCGTGGGGCTGCTGAGGCTCTGGAGCAGATCATGCTCCGGCTCAGCCCTGCCAAGGCCGGGACCAACTCAACGGAATCCTCCATGGTTCATCTGTCCAACCTGGTTTCGTTCAAGGAGGCGCGGGGCCCGAACCAGATCGACCGCTACCAGCGCCAGCGCAAGGTGACCGTCATTGGAAACCTCGCAGACTATCCGTTGAGTCAGGCCATGGAAAACGTCCGGGAGGCTGTGACATCCCTGAATCTGCCGGCTGGTTACGATGTTGTGTTCACCGGCCGCGCAAAGACCATGCAGGAGACGTTTCAGAGCTTCACCATGGCATTCGGCCTCGCGATGGTGTTCATGTATATGATCCTTGCGGCCCAGTTTGAGCACTTTGTCCATCCCATCTCCATCATGCTGGCTGTGCCTCTCTCGCTGCCATTCGCGTTGCTCACGATGGTATTTCTCGGCGAATCCTTCAATATTTACGCCATTTTCGGCCTGTTCATGCTGTTTGGCATTGTGAAGAAGAACGGGATTCTGCAGGTGGATTACACGAACACACTCCGGGCGCGCGGCATGGACCGGGAGTCTGCGATTTTGCAGGCAAACCGCGTCCGGCTGCGTCCCATCCTGATGACCACGATGATGCTGGTCTCCTCCATGATCCCGATTGCACTGGGCACGGGCCCAGGATCGGGTGGCCGCGCATCCATGGCCAAGGTGATCATCGGTGGGCAGATGCTGTGCCTGCTTCTCACCCTGCTTGTGACCCCGATCAGTTATTCGTTGTTTGATGATTGGGGCGCAGGAAAGTTCTTCTTTGGCAAATCACGCAACAAAGGTGGACCATCAACACCGGCGACAGGTTCCGGTCGGGCCTGAGGGTGTCCAATCCCGGTTCCAGTATTTCTGAATCTTGAAGCAGGCGTTGAGGTCAGCCCTGCTGGGTTGACGGGGCACCACAGGCATCATGTGGTGCGTCGAATTTTCGCTATTCAAGGCCGATATTTGGGTTAATTTTTGCCATGGTTCCGGACATTCTTCTCGCGACTCTGAACGCCAAGTATATTCATGCGGCGTTCGGGTTACGCTACCTGCTGGCAAATCTCGTAGTCCTCCGGACCCGTGCTGAGGGAAAAGCCACGGATCATCGGGCTGGGCTTTTACATCTGGAACGTGACCCGGACGACGGAGGCGGTGTCGTTGCGATGGTCTCATCCTATCGATTGTTACCGCGAAATGATATGTGCTTTCGGAGCTGACTTTGGCACGTCCTTTCCGGCTAGAAAAGCCTCGAGCAGGGGTTTCAGTTTTTCCGCATAGAGCCGGTAGCCTCCATCCTGAGAAAGATGAATGTTGTCGGGAGTAAACAACTCCTTTTTCAAGGTGCCGTCGGTGTTCACCATGTCTTCCCAAATGTCTAACAGTCGGATTTTTGGGTTGGCCTCCAGGTTCAATGTGTCCAACGCTGCGTTCACCTTCTTGATGTTTTCGTAGAACGGGTTGCGGGGTTCGTATGCCGGGAACATCTTTACCACGATGACGGATGCTTTTGGAAACTTGTCGCACAGGTTGTCCACGCAGAGCTTGATGCCTTGTGCGGCTGGATCAATACCTGTCTCCGGTGCGAAGAACATGTTGTTGTTGCCGATGAGTAGTAAGACAATCCGCGGATTCAGGCCTTCCACGCCTCCGTGGTCAAGTCTCCACAGGACATTCTGGGTCTTGTCGCCACCGATGCCGATGTTGACTGCTCTCAGCGACGGAAAATATTTTGTCCACGCTGCGCCCCACTGCATCGTGATACTATCGCCAACCAGCAGAACGTCGGTTGGCCCTTTACTGGCTTGGACGGTCTTGACCAGGCTCATGTGGGCATCCAGCCAACTTGTGCCCCCCCAGTATCCTGCGGAGGGCACCACAGGCCACATAGTTGGCCTGTGCTGGAGGCTTTCCCGGCCAGGACGCCGGTCATGCTCTGGAAGCAGGACATAATTTCGCTCATCTTCCGTCAACGGCCAACCGGACTTCTGCGGGTCCATTTTGCCTTCGTTGTAAGGTGCGTAGGGATAGTTGAGGGCCTGCACCGAGAGGGATGCGAGGCAACCAAACATTGCAAATAATGTCTTCATAACGGAAGCCATTGTGGCTGGATTTTCTGCGTGCGTCATGTCACAGAGATTGTGACATGGCTGGACGGGGTTGGCCGTTGTCGGGTCCACAAGGAGTTGGTATCTTCGGTGCGGCAAACGAAGCGCCGTGATGCAAAACGCACTGTTCAGAACAATGATGACTACGGGTCTGCTCGCCTTCGGTCTTTGGTTGTTTAGTCTGGACGCTTGGGCCGACATCCGGATCTCGCAGATCGAGACGGATGGTCGAGTGCAGGATATTTCGGCGAGTGATGTCGGAAATTCCACGCCGTTGACCATTCACTCCACCGTCCGCTCGGTGCGTTTTCACTTTACGGAGGGCGACAGCAACAGCACGCGCAAGATGCGCCTGCGCTACAAGCTGGAGGGTCACGATGATACATGGCAGGACATCCCGGTGAAGATGCGAGCGATCATTTACTTCCGGGACCGGCACGGACAGGTGGTGGGCAGCAGTGAATTCTACATGGAAGGGGAAACACCAGGTTGGCGGGGTGATGTCGAAACATCGGAGTTCGCAGCACGACGTGAAATTGCCACCGCGCCCGCGCGAACGGCTTCCGCGAGGATCTCCTTTATCTCCCACGGCAGCGATTCAGCCATCGGCATGCTTGGAGTGGATGGTGTGCGTTTGCTGGTTGAACAGGCAAAGGGTAGACCGCCCATGGTCCATGATTTGAGCATCACTTCCGGATCAGACCTGATTCATCCGTTGGGCTCACCGCTCAATTGGGTGCGCGAAGGGTCGCGCGCGGAACTGGCCGTCTTGCTGACGCGGATGACGCCAGTGCGGCACCCCATTCTGGCGATTCAGGATGACAGTCCTTACTTTTTTGGCAACTGGGCCTTGAACGTCTTTATTCCCGTAGCTCCGAGCAACCATTTGACTCTGGAGTGGAAGACGGCTCACAGCATCGGCGGCAGCGGCCGCGGACAGGTGGAATACTCGTGGTTGAAACCCGGGCGCTATTGGTTTCGCGTGGCTGCAGCCAAAGCGAATGGTGAGTTGACCGGTCAGGAGGTGTCGCTGCCATTGATGGTGGTTGCCCCCCTGTATCAACGGTGGGAGTTTTGGCTGGTCACGGGCGCATTAGCGGCTGCCGCCACCGCCTTGATCGGTCGCCTTGCGGTCCAGCAACGGATGCAGCGTCAGGTCGCGGGGTTGGAGCAGGAGCACGCGATGGAATGTGAGCGCGCCCGGATCGCCCGAGATCTGCATGACAACATCGGTGCGGGGTTGGTTGAAATCGCGATGCAGAGTGATTGGGTCCACAACGATCTGGAGCAAGGCCCGACTGCCGATACTCTGAAGCGGGTCAAGCGCATCAGCCAATCGGCGACTGAATTGACGCGCAGCGTGGACGAGATCGTATGGGCCATCAATCCCGCCAACGACACCGTCAGGGGGTTCGTTAATTATCTGACGGAATGTAATTCGCACTTCCTCGAGGCGGCCGGTCTGCGAGTTCGCTTTGACATCCCGCAGGATATGCCTGATACAGCCCTGGCTGGTAAAGTCCGGCACTATTTGTTCCTGGCCGTGCGCGAGGCGCTGAACAACGCCGTCAGACACGCCCGGGCCGATTTGATCCGCGTCGAAATACGAGCTGAGAGCACCAACCTGCGAATCGGCATCGAGGACAATGGTTGCGGTTTTGCACACGAACAGACGACCGTCGCTGGCACCCATGAAGGGTTGACAAACATGCGTCGGCGGATGGAAGAAATTGGCGGCCGTTTCGAGCTCGCCAACCGCTCTGGCGGGGGAACCCGTGTCGAATTTGTGGCACCGTTGACAGTCGAAAATCCAGCGCCAACCAGGAAATTCCCATGATCAGAGTGGCCATTGTCGAGGATGATGAGCGCATCCGGAAAGTGGTGGGTGATGTGCTCGCCAGCGCGAAGGACTGCCAATGCGTCGGCGCCTTTGCGGACGGCACCACTGCGGTGGCCAACCTGCCGCTGCTCGCCCCGGACGTCATCCTCATGGACATCAACCTGCCAGACCTCAGCGGCGTGGAGTGCGTGGCCCGAATCTCTACGCAACTGTCTGGCGTTGAGATCATCATGCTGACCGTTTATCAGGATCCTGTGACGATCTTCCGGGCGCTAGCTGCCGGAGCTCACGGATACCTGGTCAAACCGGTCATGCCCAGAAAACTGATCACAGCGATCCGTGAGATTCGGGCCGGTGGGGTGCCCATGAGTCCGGGCATCGCACGTGAGGTCGTCGATTTCTTTCGTCTCAAACGGAATCCACCGGCGACCGGTGCGGATCTGGAGGATGTCCGCCTGGGTCCGAGAGAGCATCAAGTCCTGAAATTCGTGGTCGACGGGCTCTCCTACAAGGAGATCGCCGCCGAACTCGGCATCACAAGCAATACCGTGGCGACCTACGTCCGGCGCATTTACGAGAAACTCCACGTCGGCAGCCGCCGTGAAATCATTGCCTACTGCAAGGATAGTGGAGAGAACCGCAGGATTTGAGAGGATGTTGGAGATGAAGCTTGAAAAGCGGGGTAATTCCGAAACTTCGGCTATTCAAGGCCGATATTTGGGTTAATTTTTGCCATGGTTCCGGACATTCTTCTCGCGACTCTGAACGCCAAGTATATTCATGCGGCGTTCGGGTTACGCTACCTGCTGGCAAATCTTGGAGACCTGCGGACCCGTGCTGAGATCAGGGAGTTCGAGATCAGCCAGCGGCCTATCGATGTGGTGGAGAACCTGCTGAGGGAAAGACCACGGATCATCGGGCTGGGTGTTTACATCTGGAACGTGACCCAGACGACGGAGGTGGTGTGCTTGCTCAAGCGGCTTGCGCCGGATGTGTCGATTGTTCTTGGCGGGCCGGAGGTGAGTTATGAGACGGAGGGGCAGGCGGTCGTTGCGCTGGCCGACTACGTGATCGCCGGTGAGGCGGATCTGGCATTTCCCGAGTTGTGTTGCCAGTTGTTGAACGGTCAGGTCCCCGGCCAAAAGATCATTCGCCCGCCAGTTCCGGAGTTTTCGCGGCTTGTGCTGCCTTATGACCTCTACAGTGCCGACGATATTGCCCATCGTATCATCTATGTTGAAGCCTCGCGCGGGTGCCCGTTCAAGTGCGAATTCTGCCTTTCTTCCCTCGATATTCCTGTGCGGCAGTCCCCGCTGAAGTCATCACCTTTGGCTCGCCGGGAATCAGGGGCAGGGCAGGGTTTTCTTGAGCATCTGGACGGCCTTATTTCCCGGGGCGCGCGGCACCTGAAGTTTGTGGACCGGACCTTCAATTTGAACGTCGGGGTCAGCCTGGAAATTCTCGGTTTCCTGTTGGAACGATGGCAACCGGGGATGTTGTTTCATTTTGAGATGGTTCCTGACCGTCTTCCCACAGAATTGCGGGAGATGATCTGCAAGTTTCCGGCAGGTTCGATCCAACTGGAGGTGGGTGTTCAGACCTTCAACCCGGAAGTGGGTGGGTTGATCGAGCGTCGGCAGGATTACGGCAGGCTGCGGGAGAATCTTGCATTTCTGCGGTCCCGGACCCATGCCCATATCCATGCCGACCTGATCGCTGGATTGCCTGGGGAATCGTTGGAGAGTTTCGGTTCCGGTTTTGATCAACTGATCGCCTTGCAGCCGCACGAAATCCAGGTGGGAATCCTGAAACGGCTGCGGGGGACGACCCTTTCGAGACATGATGCGGCGTTTGGAATGATCTACAACCCCCATCCCCCGTATGAGATTCTCGAGAACCGCCTGATAAATTTTCCCCTCATGCAGCGGGTGAAGCGGTTTGCCCGATATTGGGATCTCGTCGGGAATAGTGGGAATTTTGTCGAAACCACCCCCTTGTTGTGGAGCGGGCAGTCATCCCCGTTCGCCGCCTTCATGAAATGGAGCGATTGGTTGTATGCGAAAACCAGGAGGACGGACAGCATCGCACTCGCCCGGTTGATGGAGTTGATCTTTGAATACCTGAGGCAGGAGGTGGGGGTTGAGCCCACGGTTGCCGCCCGGGCTTTGTGGATTGATTACAAGCGGGGTGGGCGTCAGGACAAACCGTCGCTTCTAAAGGACTTCCTGCTGGATGAGGGGCCGGAGCCCCACCGTGGGCATGCGGGGTCCTTAAAGCGCCAGGCCCGGCACGGTTGAGGATCGTCATTTTGACTATTCGGAGATCTTCGACTACGGTTCAACCCATGAAACTGGCTCTTGCAGCACTTGTTTTTCTCGGATTCGGCGTCCTCCTTGGGTGCGGCATTCTCCTTGCCGTGCAAAAGAGCTGGGGATTGTTGGCCGC
The DNA here is from genome assembly GCA_903913865.1 of uncultured Verrucomicrobia subdivision 3 bacterium. Taxonomy (GTDB): domain Bacteria; phylum Verrucomicrobiota; class Verrucomicrobiia; order Limisphaerales; family UBA8199; genus UBA693. The sequence continues at coordinate 27,953 of CAIWMU010000141.1, read as the reverse complement.
CGGGGTGGCACTCTACAGCCTCATGCTTTGGAGGATCGGATGCACCGTTCAGAAACAGCATTGAGGCGAAGCGGAGACCGGCTTTCAGGTAGAGTCTGGAAACAAAAAAGCGGAGACCGGTTTTTGCCAGTCCCCGCCTGGAAGTTTTGTATTCGCTGATCAGTTCAATTTCTTCAGGGCCGCCTCCGCCTCTTTTCGAGTGGATTCGTTCTGGGATTTGGCGGCGAGTTGCAGGGCCTGACGGAGAGCGTCCTTGGGAAGCTCTGCGGCTTGGGCACTCTTGGCGAGGTGGGTGATGGACATGCAAGCGGTTTCCGCCAATGCCGGGTCGTTCGCGAAGGTGGTGAGTGCTTCCAGAGCCGTTGCGGTGGGGATTGACCCCATCACCGAGATGGCCAACTGCTTCTCCTCGGAACGCTGCATGAGGGGAAGGGCTTCATTGATTTTCGAGATCTTGTCGGCAGGCTGGACATCCTTCGTTTCCTGGATGAATTTCAGATAGCCGCGAAGACCCTGAACCTGATGGGCGGGCTTGCCTCCAGACTTGGCGAGGCTCAAAAGCGGGGCGGCTACTGAGCTGTCTTTGGGCCAGTTGCCCGGCCATTCTGAGAGGGCGCGGACCGCTTCATCCTGAACAGAGGCATCCGCATCCTGTGCGGCAGCTGCCACCGCGGCGACGGCTTCGTTCCCGCCGATGGCCGCCAGTGCATTGATTCCCGAGATCCGCAGCGAGGCATCCGGGTTTTTCGCAAGAGGCAGAACATGGGGAACACAGGCGGCTCCGGCCCGTCCGCAGATGGTGAGGAGGGCCTGCTCAATTTCGGCCCGGTCCTTCGCGGCTGTGGTCTTGGACAACCTGACTGCCAGATCCGCAGCTTCCGGAGTAGAGCCCAAGGCCCCGACCGTTTCCACCGCTGCCCGGCGCACCGGGGCGCTTGGGTCATCGAGGCGTTTTACAACTGCCGGGAGGGCTTCCAGAATGTTCCGTTGCTTGCAAAGATCCAGAAGAGCCTGGGCCGTGACGCCTGCAGCTTTCGGCAGGCGGGCGGCCAGTTCGTGATCGACATCCTTGCCCCCAAGGCGGTTCAGCGTGGCCTTCGCAGCGGCTGCTGCGGGGGCATCTGCTCCAGCCGTCGCATCAAGCAGGATGCCCACTGCGGCGGGGTCGCGGAACCGGTCCAGCATTCCCAGAGCAAGGACCTTGAGGTTCGAGGGGCCGCTCCGGGCGATGTCGAGAATCTTCGGAAGAACTGCGACATCCTGCCGGTCGGATAACGCGAGGAACAGGGGCTGCTGGCGATCAGCGGCCGCCGTCTCCAGCTCTTTTGCCAGCGCGGCGGTCACCTTCGCTCCTGGCAGCTCACGGGCTGTCCGGAGGGCGATTCCGATAAAGGCCCAGTCACTGGAACGGAGGTTCTCAAGCAGCAGGGGGATGCCGGATGCACCACGTGCGAGGATGGCACCCCGGGTGGCTTCCAACACACGCTGGCGGGGCACCGAAGCCTTGCGCACGGTATCATACAGTTTTGTTGCGGGGCCGGAATGTCCCAGCTTCAATTCGTTTTCAGCTGACAGCACGCAGCCGTAGGCAACCGAGGACCGGATTGCTGCCGGACCCGTGAGGGCCTGGGTCAGGGCTTTGGAGGCTTCACTGCCGCCGATTTTTCCAAGTGATTCCGCCGCTGCGGAGGCCACGTTCGCATCCCCCTCCTTCAGTTTGGCGATGAGGCCGGGGATGGCCTTGGTATCCCGCCGAACGCCGATGGAGTTGATCACGCCGACGAGGACGTTGCCCTGTGTTTTGTCGAGAGCCGCGCGGAGGGCCGCATCGGCTTCCGGTCCGGGAATCGCCTCAAGCGCGATTCTCGCCCAGGATGTCAGTTTGGGATCCTGAAGCAGGGGGGCCAGGGCGGGGATGGCATCCCTGGTGCCGCATGTGACCAGCCGTTTGCAGGTGATTGCTTTTTCGGCGGGAGCGGCATCGGACTGGAGGACGGCGATCAACTGCCGCTGCTTTTCAGCGGACGAGGGATCGGTCTGGGCGAAGGAACTGATGGCTCCTGCGAGCAGCAGGAGGCAGATGGATGATTTGAAAGGATTCATAGGCTTTTGCAAGTCTGTGTAATTGGGGTTGAAATCAAATGCGCCAGGGTTCACGTAGAGCTTCGGATCGCAGGCGGTTGGCCTCCTCATCCCCAAGGAACTCGTTTTTGATGGGGTCAAACTTCATTTTGCGGTTGAGGTGCAGGGAGATGTTGGCTGCGTGACAGGCGATGTGAGCCTGGCAGGCGACATCGGCGTTGGCCCGGGTTTGGGCGCGGGACTTGACGCAATCAAGGAAATTGCGGACATGGAAGTTGGCAGGATATCCGGACACTTTCGCGCCCTTTCCGGCGAGGAGGGTTTCCGAACTGGCCACCAGTTCGCCATCATCGCCGGTCTCGACCCAGCCATTTTCACCTTCGAAACGGACAGGGCAGGAGCCCAGCGGCAGCCAACCTTCGTTCCGGAGAACGAGCTTGGCACCGTTGGGATAGAGGGCGTGCAGCTGACCGTTTTTGGGTTCGTATTCGATGGGTGCGGTGTCGTCGGCGTTGTTGGCCCATTGGCAAAGGTCAACGCAATGGGAACCCCATTCAAGACATCCACCGCCGGTGAGACCGCCTCCCTTTTCGAAGTTGAAACCATCCAGAAGCTTCTGGTTGAACGGCCTCCAGGCGGCCGGTCCGAGGTAGCGATCCCAATCAACATCCTCGACATTGGGCGCCTCCTGCTCCGGCAGCCATCCACTCGTGGTGGTTCCGAGGCCGCCCGGGTGGGCGTGCAGGGTTGTCAGGCGCCCCAGCTTTCCGAAGCGGGCCAGGTCGATCGCATACATGAAGTTGGGAAGGCTGCGGCGCTGTGTGCCTGCCTGGAATACCCTGCCGGTGCGGCGGAAAACATCCCGCAACGCGAGGCTCTGGGCTATGTTCTTGGTGCAGGGCTTTTCGCAATACACATCCTTGCCGGCCTTTGCGGCCAGGGTGGAAGCTGTGGCGTGCCAGTTGGGGCCTGTGGCGATCAGCACCGCATCGATGTCAGTGCGGGCGAGCAGTTCATGCAGATCCCGATACATCATGCAGTCGTTGTTATTATACTGGCCATCGGCCATCTTTTTGACGGATTCCCGTCTCTTGGCCTTGATGTCGCAAATGGCAACGAACTGAACATCCGGCAGTGGGAGAAAGCAGCTCAGCACATAGCCGCCCCGGTTTCCGATCCCGATGCCGCCCATGACGATCCGGTTGCTCGGGGCAACGCCGCCGTCACGACCCAGCACCCTGCCGGGAACGATCATCGGTGCCATGATCACCGCACTCGCCTTGGCTGCGGTGCTCAGGAAACTTCTACGGGTGAATTTTGAAGGGGTGGTGGTTTCGGGGCAGGGGGTTGCGCCCGATGAACTGCGAATTGATTTTTTCATTTTTGTCGGTAATCGCATTGTGTGCTGATTCAATCAGGTTGAATCCCGAAGCATGTGTTGTTCAAGACAATTTCCACGAAAGCGAAAGAAATTTCCCCAAAAAAACCATCCGGAACACCATTGGGGTGTTCCGCTCACCATCAGGGAGTCGATGAACGACTGTCGCCCCGGTCAATCAGCCTGAAAAGTGGCGAGAATGGGTCGGTGATCCGATCCCACCGCCCAATTGGGCAGGGTGAGCACGCAGGTGTCGTTTGTGACCCAGCGCCGTGCCAGTGCGGGGCTGGCGAGAATGTAATCAATCCTGGAGTAAGAGTCCTCCTTACCGAAGTAATGAGTCCACGTGATGCTTTTAGGTTCCCAGGCCGGGTTGGGGTTGGGCTGGTTGTCCCCGTTCCGCTCGGCGGGGCGGGTGTCCACGAGTTTCGTTTTCCCCCGGCCAACGATCGCCCGGGTGGATGGGGAGTCCTTGGTGTCGTTGAAGTCCCCCACGACGACAATGTTCGCTGCTGGATCGGTAGCGAGCCTGGCATCGATTTTTTCCCGCAACAGCTTTGCCTCTTCAATACGGAGTTCAGCCTCATCCGCGATCGCCACTGCACGCTTGGACTTCAGGTGGGCGGAGAACAGGGTGACGACCAGATTTGAGGACACCTGAAGATCGAGTTCTGCGAATCCCCGGCTGACCCGGTGCCTGCGGCCGTTGAGCAGAAAATCTGCATTTGTATGGGAGTGGTTCTGCAGGATGGGAAATCGGCTGAGAACGGCAACGAAGATGTTGGTGTCGAACCCCGTGACATGCGCCGAGAATGGAAGGTCGAGCCCGGCAGCCTTGAGGGATGCTTGGAGTTCCGCCAGAGCCGAAGGGGATCCCATTTCCTGAAGGGCCAGCACATCCGGCTTCAGGGCCAGAATGCTCTCCTGGTTTTTTGCGCGGGATTCGGATGTTTTGGGACGACGTGTCTCTGTTGCCTGATCGAGGTAGGACTCAAGGTTGTAGGTTGCCACGCGAAAGGAGGCGGATTGGCACATGCGGGGTGCCAGAAGGAGGCATGCCCCAAGGAGGATTGCTGAGAGTTTGTTTTGGCGCATCGTTCAGCGATTGTCCCACATTGGGTCCCTGATGGAAAGCCCGAGGTGCCGCCGATTTCGGTCCGGAACGAACCTCCCGGGAACGGACGGATGTCGGTTGACAGTCAGGTTTTTTCGGGACAGTGTTGTATCATTCACCGATTCAATCCCCCGAATGGGGATGATCCTGAGGCTCGTTCTTGGAAGAATGATGCCGACTGCGATCATTTCGGATGGAGAAGGCTGTTAGTCAAACAAACAACAAACGCGAGTGTGGCGGGATCCTTTCCGCCACACCGATGAACTCAAACCCTCATGAAAACCCCTCGTTCCAAACGTGAAACAAAAGCCGCGAGCCTGACCGGGCTCGTATTCGGAATTTCAGCGGCCACCGCTTTGGCGGCAGGCTATTCCTCTGCCATCAAAAGCGATGGCCCCCTGGCTTATTACCAATTTGGTGATTCGTCGCTTCGGACGAACATCAATGCGAACATCGGCAGCGCGGGTTCCTCCGCCAACGCCACCAATATCAACGTCCGGCGAATCCCCGGGGCGATTGTTGGCAGCGCAAATCCTGCGGCCTACTTTGACTCCAGTGCACGGACGATCATACCCTGGACGGCGGATCTGAATCCGGCTGCCACAACCTCCTTCACCATTGAGGCCTGGTTCTATCCGACCTCGGACAAGGTCGATGGCAGTTTCGTCGGACCGGCACCGATCATGAACCGCTACTCCTATTCCGGCGTGAACCGGCAGGGGTGGGCCTACTTCCAACGCAATCCGGATAGCTCCTATTCAGTGCCGGGGCACCAGAGTGATGTGGGTTGGAATTTCCGCACCTACCGCGGTTCCGGTTCCTCGACCGGCATCAACGTGACCAGCCAGAAGCCATACCGGCTCGGTGCGTGGCAGCATGTGGTCACGGTCTGGGAAGCATCGACGCAAACGGCCGTCATCTACGTGGATGGACAGCCCGCTGGCACAAATCAATATACGGCTGGCGTTGGTTACGTCGCCAATACGGGAGATCATCCTGCGTCTGAGGCGCCGAACGGTTCCGCAGGCCTCTGCGTTGGATCCTATAACAACACCGAGACAGGCTCCAATCCGTTCCGCGGAGGTGAGGACGAGGTTGCCTTCTATTCCAAGGCGCTGACCCCTGCGCAGATTCTGGCACACTACCAGAATGCCACAAATGCGAACAGGAGCGTAAGCTACGACTCATTGATTAAAACAGACGGCCCGGTGGGTTATTGGAGGTTTGATGACGCCACCCCAACGGACGACACTGTGGTGAACGTGGGTTCTCTCCAAAATGCGGGTGTGGCCACAAACTCTGCCGAAGTGGTTCATCCTGTGGCCAGCGCCCTTGCCGGGAGCATGGATGGAGCTCAGAGCTACCATTGGCGCAATGGAAATTCCGTCACCACGATGCCGTGGCTGGGCGAGAACAACCCGGAATCGTTCATGCCGTTCGCGGTTGAATTCTGGGTGCGCCCCACCTCCGACCGCCAAAGTCCCGGAGCCTGCGTGATCAACAACCGGCTTTCGTCCGGAGCGCAAAATCGGACGGGGTGGGTTGTTTTCCAGCGCGCGCCCAATGACACCTATGCCGGGGTGAGCGGATATGAGGGGGTTGGTTGGGACTTCCGGATGTATCAGGGGGCAGGCAGCGCATCGAGCGATGTGGTCAGTCAGGTTCCCTATACGGTTGGGAAGTGGCAGCATGTTGCCTGCACATGGGACGGCCAAAGCACCGCGACGATCTATGTGGATGGCCAGCCCGCCGCCACCAACGAGTTTGCCTTTTACACGGCGAACAGCAACCCGCCGCAACCCCCGGATGATGCGCTTACGGGAGCCGATCTCGCGATTGGCGCCTACAACAAGGCATCCGGGCTGGGGAGCAATCCGTTCGAAGGAGATGTGGATGAGTTCGTGATTTACACGAACATGGTTCTCACTGCCGACCAGATTCTTGCGCACTACATGGCAGGTACCAACCGTAGTCCGGCCACCAACTATGCGACCCTTGTTCTGAATGCGGGTTATGAGTATGCCGCCTCCCAGTTTCTGTTCGGGGTTCAGGGCTCCCAGCCGGCCACATACCTGCGGATGGGAGATCCTTCCTTCAACCCGGTTGCGAACAGTGGATCCCTGGGTGATGGGGCTGATGGTTCACGGGTTTTGACCACCGCATCAGCGGGTCCCTCCACACCCGGGTTTGAGGCTCCGAACAGCGCTGTCAGCCTGGATGGGAGCAAGAGCTGGGTGAAGATCAACAGTTCCACCGCGATGGATATCGTGGGCAACATAACCCTTGAGGCCTGGATCAAGCCGGGCGTGAACGGTGGCAACGTGGAACGGATCATCTCCCATGGCCCGTTGACTCTGAGCCAATATGACTCCGGAATCGTTTCCTCGAACGGTGTGACGGCAAGCTCTGATGTGGCTCTCTCTATCGATGGCACCGGGGCAACCACCAACTATGTCGTGGGTGTGGGGCAGTCAAACCCGGGCGGATCCTTTGTGGGCGCATCGTTCCCGGTTCCTGCGGGTGACATGGGTGGATCTGCCTGGATCCACCTGCTCGGCACCTATGATGGCACCGCCTGGCGCCTGTATAGAAACGGCACCCAGGTGGCCAGCACCACGAGTGCCACCGGGGCGGTTTCCATTCCCGGCGCGGGCTGGGCGTTGGGTGCGGCGGGCAACGGTTGGGCAAACAACTTTGTTGGACAGATCGACGAGGCTGCGATCTACAACAAGGCTTTGAGTGCGGCTTCGGTGCAGGGTCACTACTCGGTCGGGTTGACAGGACCCCGTTTGACCGTGACCAAGTCCGGCAGCACCTACCTGGTCAATTGGGCGGGTGGAACGTTGCAGCAGGCGGATGCCGTGAATGGCACCTACTCCGACATCGCCGGTGCCCCTTCCCCGTACCCGATCCCCGGCGGAGTTTCCAGGAAGTTCTACCGGGTGAAGTATTGAGCACCTGATCGATCAATTCGAACACAGGGCCGGGAGGGCAACTTCCCGGCCCTTTCGCTTGCAGGGGCCGGGTTTCAAGTCCGGGGCATCCGGCGGCGGCCGATCAAACCGCCCACTACATCGCGTTCCGGATCAGCCGCATCAGGTCGGCGTATTCATCCACTGCGGGAAGCTGTGGGAATTGCTCCCGGACGTTTTGCGGTGCGCAGAAGAGGATGCCTGTCTGCGCCTCGCAGAGCATGGTGGTGTCGTTAAAGGAGTCCCCGGCGGCGATCACGTTGTAGTTTAGCGATTTCAGGGCGGCGACGGTTTTTTTCTTCTGGTCGGAAATCCGCAGTTGATAGCCGGTGATGCGGTCGTTTTCGACGATCAAACGGTGGCAGAGCAGGGTGGGCCACGCGAGCTGGCGCAGGAATGGAACCGCAAACTGCTCGAAAGTGTCCGAGAGAATCAGCAGTTGTGTCATGGAGCGGAGTTCATCAAGAAACTCGCGGGCCCCCTCGAGCGGGCTGAGGGATCCGATCACTGCCTGGATATCGCTCAGCTTGAGGCCATGCTGGTCAAGGATCTTGAGTCGGCCCGTCATCAGCTTGTCGTAATCCGGTTCATCGCGGGTCGTGCGCCGGAGTTCGGGAATGCCGGTTTTCTCCGCCACTGCAATCCAGATTTCCGGGGTCAAAACCCCTTCCATGTCGAGCGTTACAATTGATTGTTTCACTGCGACCACTTTGACAAATCGATTGACTTTGGGCAACCCATAATAAGGGTTCCCGGGTCTTTGCTGCGGAGTTCGCTCACACGAAGCCACGAAGCCACGAAGGGGGAAGAAAGGTGGATCCGTCACAAGTTCGAGGAGATTCGTGTCGTCGCGTGGGATATTGGGATTGGGCTCCGGTCAGGGCAATGGGGGCAGGCCGAGTTCTTTCAGGAATTCGTTGTGTTTGGTCTTTGCCTTCTGGATCGCGCTCTCTATTTGCCCCAACTGGCCGTGAGTCGCCGACAGGTCGATCTCTGCCTCATCCTGAGCGGTGCTGATGTAGCGGGAGATGTTGAGGTTGAAGTCGTTCCTGGCGATTTCGTCCATGGAGACGCGCCTGGAGTATCGTTCCTCCTCTTTCCGGAACTGGTAGGTCTCGACGATTTTGGCGATGTGCGCGTCGAGAAGGCGGTTCTGGCGTTTGCCCTTCTCGAAGTGCTCGGCGGCGTTGATGAAGAGGACGTCGTCGGGCTTCTTGCACTTCTTGAGCACGAGAATGCAGACGGGGATGCCGGTGGAGTAGAAGAGGTTCGCGGGCAGGCCGATCACGGTGTCAATGTGACCATCTTTGAGCAACTTGGTGCGGATGCGTTCCTCGGCGCCGCCTCGAAAGAGAACGCCGTGGGGCAGAATGATGGCCATGACGCCTTGTTCCTTGAGGAAGTGGAAGCCGTGCAGCAGGAAGGCGAAATCGGCGGCGGATTTGGGGGCGAGGCCGTGGCTTTTGAAGCGCACGTCGTCGGCCAGGGCGTCGGTGGGCTCCCAGCGGAGGCTGAAGGGGGGATTTGCGACGACGGCGTCGAAGGTGGGTTTCTTCGCGGGGTTCAACTCGCGAAGGATGTCCCATTCGTTGAGCAGGGTGTCGCCGTGGTAAATCTCGAACTCGGAATCCTTCACCCCGTGCAGGAGCATGTTCATGCGGGCGAGGTTGTAGGTGGTGATGTTGTTTTCCTGGCCGAAAATTTTGCCGATGGTTCCACCTGCCTTGTTGATCCGCTTGCGGATGTTCAGGAGGAGGGAGCCGGAGCCGCAGGCGAAGTCCAGAACGCTATCGAGGCGCTTCCGGGGGCCGGTTTTGGGTTCCTGGCTGTCGAGGGTGACGATGGCGGAGAGGATGTCGGAAATCTGTTGCGGGGTGTAGAACTCCCCCGCCTTCTTGCCAGACCCGGCGGCGAACTGGCCGATCAGGTATTCATAGGCGTCGCCCAGGGCGTCAATGTCGGTGGAAAACTCGGCCAAACCCTCGGCGATCTTCTGGATGATGCCGCAGAGCTTGGTGTTGCGGTCGGTGTAAGTTCTTCCGAGCTTGTCCGAGCCGAGGTTGATCTCGGAGAAGAGCCCCTGGAAGGTGCTTTCGAAGGATTCGGTTTCGATGTATTTGAAGCCGTCCTGGAGGGTGCTGAGGAGGTCGCCGCTTTGGGTCCGGGCCAGACTGGCGATGCTGCTCCAGAGGTGCTGGGGCTGGATGACGTAGTGCACCTTGCGGCGCATCTGCTTTTCGAATTCCGGAATGTCGGCCTGGTTTTTGGCATACCAGAGAGCCAAGGGCACGCGGGAGTCGCCCGCAGGAATGGCGGGGTAATCTTTGCCCAGTTCCTTCCTGGTGGCCGTCTCGTAGTTATCGGAGAGGTAGCGCAGGAAGAGGAAGGAGAGCATGTAGTCGCGGAAATCGTCCGCGTTCATCGACCCACGGAGTTTGTCGGCGATATCCCAGAGGGTGCTGCCCAGTTGTTGTTGGTTGGATGTGGTCATGCGGTTGGCGCGCTTGGATTCAACTGGATCGTAGCGAGAACCTCTTCGCTTTCGGTGTCATTCACCCAGGAAATGGAATGCCAGGCTTTCAGTGCGCGAACAATCCCGCTGCCTACGCCACGGAAGTTGAGGACATCAGGGGCAAACGACGCCAGTAACACATTGCGACTCCGCCGAACGCCTCGGCGAATCTGATCGACGGTCAGACTATTCGGCAGTTTGCCAGGACTGCGGATTTCGATTCGATCATCAAAGATAAACAGCTTGATGGAATCCTTGATGAAGTAGTCGCGGTGAATCAGAGCATTCACCAGAAGCTCCTCGAATACGGTTTCAGGAATCTCAAGTGTCCCTGTTTGGTTGAATGATCCCTCGCCTTGGATTCGGACGTTCCATCGCTTCAAGAATCCCATGCCCTCATCGTATTGCTCAGCCAAGGTGCCGGAGATGGTGCGCTGATCGTGCCATTCGGTAGATGCACGTTCGGTGCCTTTGAACCAAATCGCATCGATTTTCATTTCCGGTAGCAGAACGGGCAAACGCTTGCGTTCTCCGAACAGAAGCAAACCAGCCACCGTCACACGGCCTGAATCCACCAACTCCAGATTTTCCAAGGTCCTCTGGTAAGCCTCGCCCTCCTCGCTTCGACTTGGCGGAGTCTCAGAGTATTTGGCCTCATAGAAACGCTCGAAACGTTCATGGTCGAAGTCCTCCAGAGTTGAAGCAGCGACGACTTGGCTTTCCGCATACAGTTTTTCGCCTGATTGAAACAATCGCGCCAGCTCTTCGGGGCTCTGCACCCGGCGTTTGTCCGGCCCATTCTTCACCCAATAGACGCCCTTGCTGTCGCAATAGGGTTTGGATGCTCCTTCGGAAATCTCGATAACAACAACGATGCCATCACCTGTTGGAACAGATTTCGATAGAATGGAAAAGGGCGGACGAACACTGTCCCAAGCAATTTTTGCCATATCTTCGCCGACCTTCTCTGCCTCTTCGCCAGTTAGTCCGGCGATGGAGCCATCTTTCTCAACCCCGACGAAAATGCGCCCTCCGCCGCTGTTGGCGAAGGCGACGATTTCGCCCGCCATTTTGGCATCAGCCGACGGTTCGCGCTTGAACTGCCGCGTGCTGTCTTCTCCAAGGAGGATTTGGTTTCTTAGTTCGAACTCTTCCATAATTGATAAATTTCCTTTCTGCGCCGGAATGCGTCCTCACCACCTTCCATCACGGTGACGATGCGTTGTTGAATGACTTTGTCGTCGATGCTCCCGTGGTCGAACGAAAACTTCTCGCCGTCCTTCCGGCAGACGATGGCCTGCTCCGCATCGCCGAGCACCGGGATGTTTGGGTTGTGGGTGGCGAAAACAAACTGCGTCAGCTCCTTGCGCTCAAGCAGTTGGCGGATGAAGTGGCTGTAAAGGGTCTCGTTGTCCAGATCGTCTTCCGGCTGGTCGATCAAGATGACAGGATGACGCTGAAGGTGCATGAGAATATGCAGAATCACGGTGGCCCGCTGCCCGAGGGAATATTCACCCAGCGGCTTCTGATGGAAAAGGATAACCGTTTCATCTGGTGCGCGGAAACTCAGAAAGTCCGACAGATGCTCCAGCAACGTGGAGCGCACCTTCACAGCAGCGGTTTCGCTCAGATGCTTCTCCAGGTCTGTGCGCGCTTGATACAGCTCTCGGCCATCCACAAACGCGTCCTGCATCGTGTCGTAGGATGGTCCCTGCAAACCGCTTCCCCGGAACTTCGAGCGCAGGAACTCACCGAACGCGCTACGCTTGCCTTTGAAGGCTGTCTGAAGACGGATTTCCTGTGGAAGTTCCGATTCGAGACGACGCACTTCGGCTTCACGCTCCGTGAACCTTTCCCTCCAGAAATCGTGCAGCTTGTTGACTGCCGCGCCGAGCAGGTCACGCGCCGCCTGCTCGGTTTTGGCGCGTTGCGCACCTGCAGCCAGCAGCTTCACCAGCTGATCAAGCCGGGACTTCTTCTTGCGGAACAGCTCGAGATCGAGCTGGGGTTCATTCAGAGTCTTCTGAAGTTCGGCCACCTCCTGTTTCATCTCGTCCTGCACCGGTGCCAGCTTTTGAAGAGCCTCGCCCACAGGGGCAAATGCATCCCGGAGGGTTTGGAGCGCTGCCTGAGCAGTTATTTTGGCCTCGTCGGACTTTGCCTTGGCTGCGGTAAGGTCGGCGGCAATCGGTTCGCTCCGCTTGGATTTCAGCACGGGGAATGCCGCATCCGCATCGCCCCAGTCCGCTGACTCCTTGAGAGTCGTGCCCAGTTCCTTCAATGCCTGCTGCCATGCGACAATCGCCTGGCGGTCCCCATCAAAGAGGGTCATGTCAGCGAGCTTCTTGTCCACGCCCTTGTCCGTGAAGACCTGAAGCTGTGCGTCCATTTCGTTCTTCTCCTTTTGCAATGCGGCGATCTTCTCAGTGGCCTCCAGCGTCTCCTTCAGTTGTCGGGCCGCCTGGCGCACGCCTTCGATGAGCGCCGCCTCTTCCTGCGGCTTGGGATGGAGTCGATCCGCCAGCAGCTTGTCGAGAAAGCTCTCGTCGAACGACTCCGAGCGGGTCGAAAGGTCCTTCTGACCGAAGTAGAGGATATCTTTCAGGATTGAGCCGGGAGAGATGTCGCGATAGACGCCATCCAAATACACCGAAGGCTGACCAGTGCCTTCGCGTTCGATCCGGACTTCGCGCCCGAACTCATCCACAGTATCCACCACCACCTTGCCAGCTGGAGACAGCATCCGCTCGACGAGCCCGGACTTGTATCGCTCATCCGACACCTCGCGGAAGCCCAAGGCATGACGCAGGCACTCGATTACCGCCGACTTGCCATTCCCTCTCGGGCCGATCAGGCAGTTCAGGGACGGGGAAAATGGCACGGCCAATCCATCCAAGGCTCCTCCATTGAAACGCACCTGGCGTAATAGAACCGCCTTTCGGGGTTCCGGCAGTTCAGAGCGAACTCGGTGGGCGTAATCGAAGAGCGCAAACTTCGCCGCCTCGAACGAAAGCTCTCCGAGCTTGAGATAACTGGACTTGCCCTTTCCGATCTCTTCGATGGCTTTCGGATCGCTTCCCTCGACTTCGGCGGGATACCAGCCATTCAGCCACTGCTGGACTAGCGCGCGGCAAGGTTTGCCTTTGCCTGCGCCGTCGTGGGTGCGGACTTTCTGGAAACCAAGCGTCCTCTGACGGAAGAACTCGTTCTCCCCGAGATCGGTAATGCGCCCTCCATCAAGTTCGATCCATATCCCGCTGGACTGCTCCACATGGGCAAAGACGAGGAAAAAGTCTCTGTGGTAACCTTCGAGTTTCTTGATCGTATCAATGAGACTGAGAGATGACTGACCATTCTCCTGCTCATATTGGCTCGGGGTTTTTCCTTCGAATGCCACCGTGAGGAATGGATTGATGTTGTCCTGCCCATTCTCCAGCCAGGCATCGGAGAACACTACAAGCGTATGAATCCCGTTTGCCCCATCATTCACGGAAAGCTCCACACCGGGTAAAAGCCCGATTTTCTTCTTCCGGGCGGTGGCGCGGAGGGATTTGAACTCGTCGAAATCGAACTTGTTGTGGTTGGTGATGACGCCCAAACGGATGCCCGCCTTCTCCAGCGCATCGACGTAGGCGCTGTTGTAGTAGTTTTCGTCCAGGCTGTATTTGAACTCCTTGTCTGCCTTGGTGTGCAGATGGAAGTCCACGCGGACCCATTCCGCGCCTCGAGGGAACTGTTTGTCATTGGTTGAAGTCATCTTGCTCATCGTAAGTTCAGGTTGTGGAAACTTCTATCCTTCATTCGCCTCCGGGGATGGGAAAAGCTGTTGCATCAGCCCTTTCTTGTGTGTCTTGAGGGCTTTGAGCTTTTGCGTCTCGGCGGTGATTAGGGCGTCGAGGCTGCTCAGGCACCCGGCGATGCGTTGTTGTTCGGGGACGGATGGCAGTAGCATCTCAACTTTAACCAGGTCCGACTTCTTGACGTGAACAAACGAGGCTTTGAATCCATGCGTCCGTCTCGCAATTTCTTCTTCAACCCTCGCAAGGACCAGTAACGCGAACTGCAATGTGATATGCTGCTCATCCATCAGAACCTTGAAAATATGCTGATTCAAGACACCAGACGGTCCATTCCAAATACGAGCGCCGAAAGACGAACCCAACGTTCCAGACCAAGCAAAGAGTAAATCTCCTGGTTCAACGCGGTTTCGTTCTGGCACTGGTTCTTGGGAGTAATTGAACTCAGCGGACGGATCGTTCAGATTCTGAATGCGGATGATTGGAGTCCCGCTTGGTTGCCAATCTTCAGGCTTGAAGGCGCACCCGTTAATGAGGCTAAACATCTTGCCAATCGTCCGAACCTCCCACTCCCCGGCGTTTTGGAATTCGGGGAAGCGGAGGAGGGGTTGGGTTTCGCCTTCGCGGGGGAAAAGCTGCTGCATCAGCCCTTTTTTATGGGTCTTTAGCGCGTCCAGTCTCCGGGCGTGCGCCGCGATCAGCTCGTCCACCGAACTCAGGCATTCGGCGATTTTCTGTTGTTCGGGCAGGGTAGGTGGAACCGGCAGATGTATCTCCGCCAAGTCCGATGAATTGATTGCTGGATAGTTGGAGCCCGTGCAATTCGCGGTGACCCTTCCGACAAAGGAATCGGTGTGGATGCTCTGATACAAAAACCGATTGCTGCCTTTTGCCCTCAGTTGGGCATAGCCCGTGGATGCAACGTAGTTTTCATCGTCATCGAACTCGCAAAGCAGATTGTTGCGTTGGTAGGGGCGGACGACTTGGTAAATAATGTCACCGAGTTCAACGAGCCTTTGAGCACGGCTTGGAGCACCGACTCGGGAAATACGTTCCTTTGCTTTCAACGCCCCTGCATCAACTGACTCAAGGTCGATATAGACGAATGATTCCGGCAGCCCACTGTTTGCCGGATTGATTTCGGCTGCCGCTTTAAGGGGCTCCTCTTTCCACCCTTCCGTCCCCCGAAACTCCGGAAACCGCAGTTTCGGCACCAGCGCGTTTTTGCCGGCTTCCATTTTTCCAGTTGTTTTGGGTTTACTGCTCATAGGCGCTCAGACCAGAGATTTCACGCCCCTGGGCGCGTTTGGTGAGGAGGGGGTGGAGGTCTTTCATCAGGGCGAGTTCCATCCCGGTGCGGGCTTTCCAGCCCAGATCGAGCGGGGAGAAGAGGTCGCTGAGCTTGTCTCCATCGAAGATCATGCGGAGCAGGATGTCCTCCACGAAGGTTTGGAGGGCGGCGGTGGTCAGCCTGTGTCTGGAGGCGATGGCGGCGAGTTCGGCGGCATCTTTTTCCGCCCGGAAGCGGGTGAAGCCATCGCGGATGGCGGTTTCGCTGAGGCCTTCGCCCGCTTTGAGGGTGTTGATGTAGGCGGCGATGTCGTCGCGGTCCTCCATGAACTTGGCATCGGACTGGATGAGGCCGATGAGCTGGTCGCGGGTCATCTTCTGTTTGCCGGGCTTCTGCTGGGAGAAGCGGGTGATGAGGCCCATGATGTAGTCGTAATCGATGACGGCGGAGGCAAAGAGGACGAACTCGAAATCGACCTGATCCACGCCGGGGTCCGGCTGGTCGCCGGTCCGGGCCTGCCTGGCTTTGAGGCGTTTGGCGGTCTCGAGGTAGGCACTGCGGAAGCCGAGGTGGTTTTCCCGTGGGAGGACCTGTTCGATGGCCTGTTTGTTCTCCCCGGTGAGGTCGGTGTATTGGTCGAGCTGGGTTTTGAGGCGCTGGACCTCCTTGAAGTGGTTGATGAAGGCAGCGCGGGCATCGTCCCCCTTGAGATTGGGGACGGCGGAGGGGGCGCAGTCGAGGCCCTGGGATTTCAAGAAGCCGCCCAGCTTCCGCATGGCAGTCTCGAGTTTCTGGATGACGACGGGAGCCTGGTCCACGAGCCAGATTTCGCGGGCCTGTTCGGCGGTTTTCTCGCCGGAGAACAGGGCGATGGCGGCATTGACGGCCTCCTGCTGCTGGCGGAAGTCGAGGATGTTGCCGTAGGGTTTGGTGCCATTCAGGATGCGGTTGGTGCGGGAGAAGGCCTGAATCAAGCCGTGGTGCTTGAGATTCTTATCGACGTAGAGCGTGTTGAGGTATTTGGAATCGAAACCGGTGAGGAGCATGTCCACCACGATGGTGATGTCGATTTTTTGGGCGTGGGGGAAATCGGCGTTGGGCCACTGCTGATCCTTGATGCGCTTTTGCACATCCTGATAGTAGAGGTCGAACTCGCCGGGGGTGTGGTTGGTTCCGAACCTCTGGTTGTATTCAGCAATGATGACCCTGAGCGCGGCCATTTTCTTTTCCGGCTCGATTTCGTTGTCGGCCTTCTCCTGTTCGAGGTCGGCCGCGAGTTGCTCGATGTCCCTCCTGCTCTCCGGAGTTTCGGCAAGTTGAGCCGGGGGGGAAAAGACGCAGGCGATATTCAGGGGCTGAAAGGACGGGTCATCCAGTTGCTTCGCGACTTGATGCGTCTTGAACTGTTCATAATAGCCAATGGCATCATTGATGGAGGCCGTGGCAAGGAGGGCATTGAACTTGCGGCCCCCGGTGGCGGCATCGTGCTTGCTCAGAATGGCTTCGATGATTGCCGGTTTGGTATAAACTGCTCCTTCCCTCAGGGCCCCATCCTCCTCCGGCTTGTAATAGTCCACGTGGAAGCGGAGGACGTTTTCGTCCTCAATGGCGTGGGTGATGGTGTAGGCGTGGAGCTGCTCCTGGAAGAGGTCCTCGGTGGTCCGCATGGAGGCCTGCTGGTCCTCGATCTTCTGGGTGGTGGCGTTTTCCTCGAAGATGGGGGTGCCGGTGAAGCCGAAGAGCTGGGCTTTGGGGAAGAATTCCTTGATGGCCTTGTGGTTCTCCCCGAACTGGGAGCGGTGGCACTCGTCAAAGATGAAGACGATGCGCTTGTCGCGGAGCGGCGCCAACTGCTCCTTGTAGGTCGGCTGGTCGTTCTTTTTTTTCTGTTTGTTGCGCCTGCTGCTTTCATCCAGAGCCAGGCCGAGTTTTTGGATGGTGGTGACGATGACCTTGTCGGCGTAGTCCTCGGAGAGCAGGCGGCGCACGAGGGCGGCGGTGTTGGTGTTTTCCTCGACGCAGCCCTCCTGGAAGCGGTTGAACTCCTCACGCGTCTGGCGGTCGAGGTCCTTGCGGTCCACGACGAAGACGCATTTATGGATGTCGGGATTGTCCTTGAGCAGGGTGGAGGCCTTGAAGGAGGTGAGAGTCTTGCCGCTGCCGGTGGTGTGCCAGATGAAGCCGTTGCCGCAGTCCTGGTGGATGAAAGCGACGATGCCCTTGACCGCATAGGTCTGATATGGGCGCATCATCATCAGCTTTTGCTCACTGGCGATGAGCACCATGTAGCGGCTGATGGCGTGGCCCAGCGTGCATTTGACGAGGAAGGTTTCGGCGAAGCTGTCGAGGTGTGTGATTTTTTTGTTATCCTCGGAGGCAAACTGATAGATGGGCAGGAAGCGTTCGTCGGCGTTGAAGCTGAAGTGGCGGCTGTTGTTGTTGGCGAAATACCAGGTCTCCGTGCGGTTGCTGACGATGAAGAGCTGCATGAAGCAAAGCAGCGTCCGGGTGTAGCCGTTGCCGGGGTCGTTCTTGTATTCAACGATTTGCTCCATGGCCCGGCGCGGGCTGATGCCGAGGGCTTTGAGTTCGATCTGGACGCACGGGACGCCGTTGATGAGCAGGAGGACGTCGTAACGGTGGTGGCTGTTGTCGGTGTTGATGCGGAGCTGGTTGACGACCTCGAAGGTGTTTTTGCACCAGTCCCGGATGTTGACCAGGGTGTAGTTCAGCGGCGTGCCGTCATCGCGGGTGAAGGCATTGATCTGGCGGAGGGTCTTGGCGGCGGTGAAGACATCGGGGGTGATGATTTCGTCGAGCAGGCGGGCGAACTCGCCATCGGTGAGGCGGACGTGGTTAAGGGCCTCGAATTTTTCGCGGAAATTGTTCTCCAGCGCGGCGCGGTCGCGGATGTCCTGGCGGTATTCGTATTTGAGGCTGCGAAGCTTCTCGATGAACTGTGCTTCAAGTTGGGCTTCGAGTGCACTCATTGGATGTGGTGGCGGCTCACGGGTGGAGTTGCGTCGGGGTCGGCATGGCTTGCGCCACTGGGCCTGGGCGCGTGTGAGCGTGGACCTGGCAGGAGATTCCCCTGTGAGGCCGCGACACGTTTCGAGACTGATGACAGCAACTTCATGAACCGAGTAGCGCGACAGCCACCTGGGGCATAAAATGGACTGGGTGGGAATGCTTTGCAGCAAAAAAAGTAAAAAAGGGGCGGGTTTGCAGGGCTGCATCAAGACCGGTTTTTGAGGCGCAGGCGGGGGTTGGGGACATTTTTTGGATCACACGAAGCCACGAAGCCACGAAGGGGGGAAGAAAGGGGGATTTGCCAATAGTTCGGGGGGATTTGTGTCGTCGCGTGGGATATTGGGATTGGGCTCCGGTCGGGGCAATGGGGCAGGCCGAGTATGGGTCACGCGAAGACGCGAAGACGCTAAGGGGTGGGCCAAGCGTGGTGTGCACGTTCACTGCGGCATCCACGATGTGTTTTCCGATTTCTTCCTCGTTCATTGACACAAAAAACAGGGTTTGTCTTCTTCGCGCCTTGGCGTCTTCGCGTGAGACTGTTATGGGTCACGCAAAGACGCGAAGACGCTAAGGGGTGGGCCAAGCGTGGTGTGCACGTTGACTGCGGTATCCACGATGTGTTTTCCGATTTCTAGCTCGTTCATGGTCTCAAAAAGCAGGGGTTGTCTTCTTCGCGCCTTGGCGTCTTCGCGTGAGGCTGAATTGGGTCACGCAAAGGCGCGAAGACGCTAAGTTTGAGGCGCAGGCGGAGGTTGGGGACATTTTTGGATCACACGAAGCCACGAAGCCACGAAGGGGGAAGAAAGGTGGATCTGGCGGAAGTTGGAAGAGGTTCGTGTCGGTGCGTGGGATATTGGGGGCATGGTCGTGGTGTGGGGGCCGGATCGCAAAAGTCTTTTCAAGCGGGTCCCGGTCGGGAAAGATGGTGGCACATGAATCCTGTTGCATTGATCACTGGCGCTTCGCGGGGGATCGGGCGTGGCATCGCGCTTGAGCTGGCGCGGTGCGGCCATGATCTGATGATCAATTTTGCCGCCAACGAGGAGGCCGCGCAAGAGACTCTTGCGGATTGCCTGGCGGTTGCCTGTGAATCGGGCAGGTCGATTCGTGGGGGCACCCATCGTGCAGACATTTCGGTGGGTGCCGATCGTGAGCGGTTGATCGGGGCGGTTCGGGAGCAGTTTGGGCGGTTGGATGTGCTGGTGAACAATGCCGGTGTGGCCCCGGAGGCACGGCTGGATTTGCTGGAGGCTACCGAAGAGAGCTTTGACCGTCTGATGCGGATCAATGTGAAGGGGCCTTACTTCCTCACCCAACTTGCGGCCAGGTGGATGATTGAGCTGGCCGGGAATGGAAACCCGCCGGGGGAGGGAGATCGGCGGGCTCCATCGCCGGATGGATTCAGCCCCAAGATCATCACCATCTCCTCCATCAGTGCCTACACAGCCTCACCCAACCGGGGGGATTACTGCATCTCCAAGGCGGCCCTCTCGATGTTGACGCCCCTCTTTGCAGCCCGTCTGGCCACGCATGGAATTCGGGTTTACGAAATCAGGCCGGGGATCATCGCGACGGACATGACCGGCCCGGTGAAGGACAAATATGACCGGCTCATCTCGGAAGGGCTCACCCCCATCCAGAGGTGGGGGACACCTGCCGACATCGGGAAGGCCGTGGCTGGGATCGCGTGTGACATGCTTCCATTCAGCACGGGGGAGGTGATCAACGTGGACGGCGGATTTCATTTGAGGCGGCTTTGATCCGGCAACCTTGAACCAACCAACATCATGGCTCTAAAGATCAATCCAGAACTGACTGCGGCAACTCTTGCGGGGCGGGTCCGGAGGGTGTTTGACCTTTCGGCATCCAAGATTGCCGATCTGGAAAAAAGGTGGGATCCCCGGCGGGGTTCACCTGTTTTCACTATCCAAGGGGAATACACCTCACGGGGTTGGACCGAGTGGACGCAGGGGTTCCAGTATGGATCGGCCCTGCTCCAATATGACGCGACCGGGGATGCGCAGTTTCTGGAGATTGGCCGGGGGGGCACCCGCCGGGTGATGGCCCGCCACGTTTCCCACATGGGAGTGCATGACCACGGCTTCAACAACATCTCCACCTATGGCAACCTCTGGCGGCTGATGAGGGAGGGGCGGACCCCTCCAAACGAGCAGGAAAACGATTTTCTGGAGCTGGCGTTGAAAGTCTCCGGGGCTGTCCAGGCGGCCCGGTGGAGTGATGCTGAGAAGGGGGACGGCTACATTTATTCCTTCAACGGGCCGCATTCGCTGTTTGTGGACACGGTGCGATCCCTGCGCTCGCTTGCGGTGGCGCATCAGCTTGGGCACGCGTTGATGGGGGAGCGGGACCGCCGGATCTCCCTTCTGGAACGGTTGCTGACCCATGCCCGGACCACCGCCCGATACAACCTCTTTTATGGAGAGGGCAGGGACTCCTACGATGTGCCGGGTCGCACCTCCCACGAGAGCATTTTCAATTGCAACGATGGCAGTTTCCGCTGCCCGAGTTCCCAGCAGGGTTATTCCCCGTTCAGCACCTGGACGCGGGGCCTGGCCTGGGCCATTCTCGGCTTTTCGGAGCAGTTGGAGTTTTTGTGCTCGATCAAGGACGGACTCCCGGTGGCGGAGCAGGAGGTGGTGTCAGCGCATCTTGAGCCGTTTCTCCGGGCTGCCCGGGTGACGGCTGATTTTTACGTTAAGAACAGCTGCCACGACGGGATCCCGGCCTGGGACACAGGGGCACCGGGATTGGTGATGCTCGGCGATTATTTGGATCGGCGATCGGATCCCTGCAACCCCCATGAACCGGTGGACAGTTCGGCGGCGGCCATCGCAGCCCAGGGATTTCTCCGGCTGGGGGCCCATATGGACCGCATCGGCATGCCGGAAGTCTCCGTGATGTATCGACAGGCGGGGTTGACGGTTGCGGAAACACTGTTCAGCGATCCCTACCTTTCCGCTGATCCCTCACATCAAGGGTTGATTGTGCATTCTGTATATCACCGTCCAAACGGGTGGGACCATGTGCATGCCGGTCAGGCCGTCCCCAATGGCGAAAGCTCGATGTGGGGCGATTATCACGCCCGGGAACTGGCACTGATGATCCTGCGGGAGTCCGAGGGCAAATCCTGGCCGCGCTTTTTTGGCCCGGCTGCGGCAGATTGCAGGTTTTTACCGGGGTAAAGTGGCCAACCGGGCGATCCCGAGACCGACACCCTTCACCGGGAGGGGTTCATTCTTGGCATTTGATCCGGGCGGGGTAGGATTTCGGGATGAGCGAATTAATTTATCCCCGGAGTCCGCGTGAAACCATGTGCGGATGGGTATATCTGCCCCGGTTTGTGGACAAAATACGCCTGCATCTGGCGGGCAAGTTGCATTCCGATTACACCGAAAATTTTTGCAAGGCCATGGATGGGACCTGGCTGGAAATGGCCGGAGTCAACGCGCAGGAATTCATCGAGGTGGTGCGCCGGAGCACGACTGACGGGGAGGTCTGCGACTGGGTGCGGTTGAATGCAAACCAGTCGGAGAGCGTAAAAACCGCCCACCGGGAACGGGTCCTGAACCACCCCCGGGCGGATGACGCCGTGATGCAGGACCGTTTGAAAATGCGGAAGGAACAATCCGGGTTTGGACACAGGGATGACATCAAGAGCTTCTTTGACTACATCGATGCCGACGAAAAACGGATTTGATATTCCAGGGAGGTTTTTTCATGAGTGAAACAGCTGAGAGGGGTGGTGGTTTCCATCAGGATCCGGAGCAATTCCGGAAGTGGGGCCATGCGATGGTGGATTGGATCGTTGATTACCAGAAGCGGGTAGGGGAACTGCCGGTGCTTTCTCAGGTGAAGCCCGGGGACCTGCGCGCCATGCTGCCTGCCTCACCGCCGGAGAAGGGGGAGGACTTTGCGGCAATTGCGGTCGATCTGGACCGTGTGATTGTTCCGGGATTGACCCACTGGCAATCCCCGAACTTTTTCGGATTCTTCCCGGCCAACATCTCAGGGCCCTCGGTATTGGGTGAACTCGTATCCGCCGGGCTGGGTGTGCAGGGGATGCTTTGGGCGACGAGCCCGGCGTGCACGGAACTTGAAACCCACGTGCTGGATTGGATGGCAGAGATGGCAGGGCTGCCGGATACGTTCAAGTCTTCCGGATCCGGGGGAGGGGTGATACAGGATTCGGCATCCAGCGCGGTTTTGTGCGCACTGCTGGCTGCGAGGGAAAGGGCCACCGGCCTGCAGACGAATGAAACGGGTTGCACCGGTAATCTGGTGGCCTACGCCTCCACCCAGGCGCATTCCTCGATAGAAAAGGCGGTCAAGATTGCAGGCATTGGGCGATCGAACCTGCGGTCTGTGGAGGTGGATCAGCAGTTTGCGATGGACCCATCGCGACTGGCCGAGATGATCGCTGCCGATCGTGAGGCAGGCCGGAAGCCGTTCTTCGTGTGTGCCACCCTCGGAAGCACATCCTCCAACGCGATGGATCCGCTCGGAGCGATCGCTGCCCTCTGCAAGCGGGAGGGGCTGTGGCTGCATGTGGATGCGGCCATGGCCGGGACAGCCGGGATCTGTCCCGAATTCCGGGTGCATCAGGAGGGGTTGCACCTGGCGGATTCCTACGCGTTCAACCCGCACAAGTGGATGTTCACGAATTTCGACTGCGACTGTTTCTATGTGGCGGATCGTGCCGCCCTGATCAAGTCCCTGAGCGTACTGCCTGAGTATTTGAGAAACCGGGCGACGGAGTCGGGGGCGGTGATTGATTATCGCGATTGGCAGGTGCCCCTGGGACGGCGGTTCCGCTCGCTGAAGCTCTGGTTTGTGATCCGCCACTACGGGGTGGAGGGCTTGCGGCACCACATCCGGGAGCATGTGGAGTTGACGCAGAAGTTCGCGGGGTGGGTGAGGGATTCGGAGGACTTTGAGATTCTGGCACCCGTGCCGCTGAATCTGGTCTGCTTTGCGCCAAGACAGGGGAACGCGTTCAGCGAGGAGTTGTTGCGGAGGATCAATTCCAGCGGGCGGGCCTATCTCACGCACACGATCCTTGGAGGGCGGCATGCGATCCGGTTCTGTGTCGGGCAGACGCACACCCGGTTGGAGCATGTGCGTGCTGCCTGGGAGTTGATCTGCGAGACCGCCCGGCAGATGAAGTCGGGATCGTAGCACTGTGCCGTCTGGTTTGCGCAGCCCGGGGTGTGGGAGGGTGGCCGGGTCTAAAAACATCAAGGCCGGGATTTTGGCCCGGCCTTGATGCACACTCTACACTTTGAGAACTTTAAATCCGTTGCAAATGCGGCGCCGCAGACACGCGCCTGCCGACCACACACGGTTCGGCTACTGCGTTTTTGCATCCCAACTACACATACATCTTCTCACGAAGCCGGATTCTTGCCAGTCACCAGAACTGGTGACAAGGGTGTAACCGGTCCGGAGGGGGAATTGCCCTTTTCCAGGGCGGGAATTGAAGTGGGCAGGGTTACTTTGAATGCTGCTCCCTGATCGGGGAGGCTGGAGACAGTGACGGCTCCCCCGTGGGCTTCAACCACCGCTTTGACGAGGCTCAAGCCAAGCCCAAGCCCCCGTTTTGAACGGCTCTTGTCCCCACGGTAAAGGCGGGTCCATATCTTCTCCTGCTCCTCAAGGGGGATGCCCATCCCGTTATCCTGGAAGGAAACCGCCAGAAAGCCGGGCTCCTGTCGAAGGCTGATGCATACCCGGCCACCTTCTGGAGTATATTTGATGGCGTTGTCGAGAAGGTTCGCAAACACCTGCCGGATCCGGGTGGGGTCCACCGGCGCATCGGATGGGGGCGGGAGATCCGTCTGGATCTGGATGCGCTTTTCCTCGGCAACGTATTCGTAAAGTTCGACAACCTCCGTGGCGAGCCGGGCCAGATCGGTGGGTTGGCGGTCCAGCCGCATCATGCCCGTTTCCGCCTCGGTGATATCGGTCAGCGTGTTGAGCATGTTGAGAAGCCGTTCCGATTCCTCCATGCAATCAGAGAGGGCCTCCCTCGGGGTTTCGGAGTTGGGCTCTGCCTGAAGGGCCTGTTCCGCTGTGGCCCGGAGCCGGGAGAGGGGGGTGCGGAGATCGTGTGCGACGTTGTCGAGCGCCTCCCGCATCGCTTTGATCAGCGCCTGGTTCCTGTCGAGCAGCGTGTTGAACAGCCGCACGAGTTCATCCAATTCGTCGTCAGAGGCCCGGACGGGGACTCTGGAACCGAGTTGCCCGGTGCGGAGGATCGATTTCACAGTGGTGACGATCTGCCGGATCGGGGACATGGCCCGGTTGGCAAAAAAGATCCCCGCAAGAAATCCCACCAGAAGCGTGACCGATCCGGCGATCAGGAAGTTGCGGCGCACCGGCTCAAGCAGCGCCTGGCGGCTGTCCGTGATCCTCCCCACCTGTAGCAGGGAGCGATTCCCAAGCACAGCGGAGGCAAGGGTGAAATCCCGTTCCGCATTTTGGGGGATCCGCACAAGTTCAACCTCCTGCCGGTAGTTTTGGAGAACGGGAACATCATGGAAAGTGACCCAATCCTCTGGCGCGCTCAAAAAGACCACTGAGTTGAAGGCGTTGACCACACGGACGAACAGGCGACGCTGGACCGCATCCGGCTGGGTCTCCACCCACCTGCGCAAGCCGGGATTTCCGCCGGACTGATAAACTACGGCGGCCTCCTTCAGCCGGGCCTCCAGCACTTCACGGTCCTTTCGTCCGATTGCCACGACCAGCAGGTAATAGGCGAGGGCCAGGAGACCCACGGAGGAGAGGGCGAACACGGCCGCATACCAGAGGCTCAGCCGGAGTCCGATGTTACGCGTGAGGCGCTTAAGCGGGTCGGAGAACATAGCCCACTCCTCGGATGGTATGAATCAGGGTGTGATCCTTGTCCACCTTGGCCCTCAGCCGGTGGACCAGCACATCGACCACATTTGTTTGCGGATCAAAACTGTAATCGAAGATATGCTCCAGAATCATGGTTTTTGTCACGGGCCGGTTCGGGTGGCGCATCATGTATTCGAGCAGGCCGAACTCGCGCGGTTGCAGTTCGACAAGCTCCGCGCCACGGTGGACCTCCCGGGTGAGCAGGTCCAGTTTCAGGTCACCGATGGCAATCCGGGTGGGTTCCGGTGCCTGGGTGGCGCGCCGGATCAGGGCTTGAATCCGGGCGAGGAGTTCGGAAAAGGCAAACGGTTTCGTCAGGTAGTCATCGCCGCCGCTCTGAAGTCCTTTCACGCGATCATCGACCGTTGCCTTTGCGCTGAGAATAAGAACCGGGACTGGCACACCGGAAGATCGCAGTTGTCGAACAAGGCTCAAGCCATCCAGTTTTGGCAGCATGACATCCACCACGAGCAGGTCATAGGCGATTGTTTGAGAGCGGGCCAGACCGTCATCGCCATCCACGGCATGATCCACGGCATAGCCCGATTGCTTCAGGCCATTGACCACGAAAGAGGCGATCTTGCTGTCGTCTTCCACCACCAGAATACGCATTGTCATAGTCTAGAAGAATCCGGCCGGGGTGAATAGGGGTTTGTGTAGGACAAAATGAAGCCTCCCGCGCCGGGAACCGCACGCGGGAGGCTCGACGATCGTTTCCGTTACACGGTCCTGATCAGCCCGCCTTGCCCTCATCGACCACCACGAACCGGCTGTTGCCGTCGCGCCAGACCCGGAGCAGGGTGGTCTTGTCATCGGCATTTTTCGTCATTTCGACCGCATCCTGCGCGTTACGGACCTGCTTGCGGTTGATTTCAATGATTACATCCCCGGGACGCAGACCGGCCTCGGCTGCGGGAGTTCCCTGCTGCACATCTGTAACGACCGCGCCCTTGAGCGAGGGAGGGAGCCGCATCTGGTTGCGGGCCATGTTGTTCAAGTCATCCACCGCAACGCCGTTCAATGTGCCGGTATCTTCGGCGGCGGGTCCGCCATTTTTAGCAATGGTCTCCGTTCCGGGCAGTGCTTTGGGCGTGACCTCGAGAGTGCGGGTTTTGCCGTCCCTTAGGATCTTGATGGAGATGGTATCATCGGGCTTGCTTCTGGCAATCTCGAGCATGAGCTGGCGGCTGTTCGGGATCTTGCGATCATTCACCTCGACGATCACATCACCACTCTTGACGCCGCCCTTTTCAGCAGGGCTGCGGGGGGTCACATCCCCGACAAGGGCCCCGGAACTGTCCTTCAATTCAAACTGCTTCGCCAGGGCAGGGGTGATATCCTGAATAAGGATTCCGAGATACCCCCGTGTGACATGTCCGTCGCGGATCAGATCCTGCATCACATCGCGGGTCATGTTCGATGGGATGGCGAAACCAATCCCCTGATTGCCGCCGCTCCGGCTCAGGATGGCGGTGTTGATGCCGATGAGGCGGCCTTCGCTATCCACGAGGGCGCCGCCGGAATTGCCGGGGTTTATCGCGGCATCCGTCTGTATAAAATCCTCATAATCCAGGCCCATGTTGCCCCGACCTGTGGCACTCACGATTCCGGTGGTCACAGTCTGGCCGATTCCGAAGGGGTTCCCGACTGCCAGCACGACATCCCCCACTTCCACCATGTCACTGTCGGCCATGGGGACCACCGGGAGGTTTTTCGCATCCACCTTGATCACAGCAATGTCGGTTTTGGGGTCTGTGCCGACGACCTTTGCCGTGAACTCCCGGCCATCCTGCAGCGCCACCTTCACCTCATCGGCACCATCGACCACATGGTTGTTGGTGAGGATGTAGCCATCGGTGGTTGTAATGACACCGGAGCCAACCCCCTGCTGGCGGGGAGCGCCAGGCTGGCGTTGTCCCGGCCTCATATTGGGGTCCCCGAAGAAGTGCCTGAAGAATTCATCCGCCTGGCCGCCGCCCGGGAATGAGGCGGGCTGGACCCGGCTTGATGTGAAGACCTTCACCACTCCCGGGGCGACCTTCTTCACCACCGGGGAGAAACTGCCCCTGCGGTTGTTCTCACGATCTATGGGGCGGGTGTCCACCGGGACCTCCGGGGCGTTGGCTGTGGATTTTACAGTTCTGGGCTTTTGGGCCATGCTTGTGCCAGCGATGGCGACAACCCCGGCCAGAATGATCAGGGCAAGGCGATTTCTCGAGTTTGATAGAATCTGTTTCATATTCGTTTTTGTGTTTGTCTAAATCGTTCTCAGTTTTTGTTTCCGTTCTGAATGAATAGACCACAGCTGGATGACAGGAAGCTTTCCGGAACATTACAGATTTGAAAGGATCGGGGGAGGGGATGCGGGGACAAAAAAACCGCCGGACCCTGGCGGGGCGGCGGTGTGGAGAAAAACGGGGCCGGGTTACTTCTTGCCCTTTTTCCCGTGGCCCTTGCCTTGTGCAGCCTTGCCCAGCCCGGCTTTGTCCAGCTTGGTCTGGTCTTCGGCACTGATCTTGGCGCGCTCTTCCTTGTCCAACTTCTTGTCGTTGTTGGTGTCGTACTTGGTGACCATGGTCTTCCAGAGAGCCTTCTGCTCATCGGTCCTCTTCGCGCCTTTTTTGGGGGCATCCTGGGCACTGACTGAGATGGCCAGTGCTCCGCACATACAGATCGCTGCAATAAGAACTTTTTTCATAATGGATAATATTGTTTTAGGGCTATGCACTTGACGCTTGTTGTTTTTTCGACAGAATTCGGCTGTGGAAGCATATCCGCAGACGATTATCGAATTCCGCGAGTGGTTTGCGACGGAACAAGCGTGCCGAGACTACATGGCCAAGCAGCGGTGGCCGG
>CAIWMU010000140.1 GCA_903913865.1 uncultured Verrucomicrobia subdivision 3 bacterium | reverse complement strand
TCGGCGCGAAGCCATCTTCGTAAACGATGTCGATCGGCACGATTTACTCAGGCCGCTGCCAGAGTCGGGCCTCAGCCGGGGTGGTGGCCGCAAACCGGTGGGTGCGAGTCGAATCGCCCGCCGTGAGCCAGCAGGGCGGAAGGAGCAGAAGCGCAAGAATCAACGATTTCAGATCAGTGGATGCCCGATCATTCGCGTTTCACAGCCGACGGACAAGGCAATTTTGAGATCAGCCAGCCCGGGTTCGAATTGTTGCTTTCATTTTTTCGTCAATCAGATGAAGCTCGGTGAAAACAAAAATGATCACTATGAAAAGAATTCTGACGATGGTGGCCTGCGCATTGCTCATGGCCTGTGCCGCAAACGGCGAGGACAAATCCCCCTGGGTATCCCTCTTCAATGGAAAAGACCTCAGCGGCTGGAAGGTGCATGGCAAGGCCACATGGTCCGTGCAGGAGGGCGTTTTGGTCGGAGTGGGAGGGATGGGCCATATCTATACAGATGCCGCCTGCTCCGATTTTGAATTCAAGGGCACGTTCAGGATCTCCGAGCAGGGATCCAAGGCAAACAGTGGTCTCTACTTCCGCGCAAATCCCCCCGTGGACAACGTGGATGGCTTTCCCAAGGGTTACGAGGCGCAGATCTGCAACAGCCAGGATGCCTACACCGGGTGGCTCTGGAAACCGGGCAAGCCCACCGGCAAGGCGACCGAACTGCTCACCAAGGATGGGGAGTGGTTCACCTACCGCATGAAGGCCGTGGGCGGGCACATCCAGTTCTGGATCAACGACAAGCCGGTGATGACCTACGACGACACCGAATACAAAACCGGCCATTTCGCCATACAGGGACACAACCCCGGAATGAAGATCGAGGCGAAGGAGTTGTTTTACATCAATCTGGGCAAATAATCCTCGACCGGGCCGGTCTTGCTTTTCCACCCGGTTTGGAGAGGATTGGGACCGCTCAGGCAACTTTTACCAAATTATGAACACACAATCTCGGAACTACACACGCCGCGAGGCGCTTTGTGCGATGGGCTTGATGGCCCTGGCCTTCCATCCCCTCTCCTCCCTGGCCGCCACAAAAAAGCGCGCCATGGCCCTCCAACTCTACACCCTGCGCGACCCGGCCAAGAAAGACCTGGCAGACACCCTGAAGAAGGTGCGCGAAATGGGCTGGGAATTTGTCCAGTGGAGCGGCATGCCAAACCTGAGCGCAGAACAAATCAAGGCCGCCCTGGATACCGCCGGACTCAAGGCCATCGCCGCCCATGTGGGCATTGAGCCGTTCGAAAAGGACTATGAGGCCAACGTCAAGTTCTGGAAAACCACCGGTGTGGGGGATATCGCCCCGGGCGGAATGATGAACGACTGCAAGGCGACATCCAAGGACTGGATCAGCGGCGCAAAGCGTCTGGACGCCCTGGGCGCCAAGCTCCGGGCCAGTGGACTGCGCCTCTCTTACCACAACCACGCCTTTGAGTTCGAAAAATTCCCGGACGACGACCGGCGCAAGATCGACATCCTTCTGGAGACCGCCAAACCGGAGAACCTCAGCGCAGAATTCGACCTTGCCTGGATTTTCGTCGCAGGAGTGGATCCGGCCAGCTACGTCCGCAAGTACAAGGGCCGCTGCCCCGTGGTGCATGCCAAGGATGTTGTGCGGGCCAAAAACGGATCCAAGCAGGAGTTCAAGCCGCTCGGCGAGGGGGAGATGAACTGGCCCGAAATCTTCAAGGCCGGGGACGAGGCCGGGATCGAGTGGTATGTCTATGAGCAGGACAGCGGCCAGGGCTCCCCCTTTGACTACGCCCATGCCAGCTACGAGTTCCTCTCAAAACAGATGAAGTAAGCAGGGGGCGATCAACCCCAACGAAATTTGCACCACGGTGGCTTCCAAAAGCCATCGTGGTGTTTTTTATTACCCCGAGGCATCCAACATGTTGGATGTGGCTTGTAAACAGCTACTTATTGATTTCTTCAGCGAGTGGATCCGGATTGTAAGGAGTCCCCCGTTTGGGGGATGGTTCCTCAAGTTTCCTTTTGATATGGTTTGGACAGCCATATCGTCAAGCAAAGAAGTGTAACATTTGTCCCGGTGTAATAGCTGGGCCATCAGTCTTGCGGGCGGCGGGCTAACGTTAGATCACAAAACATATGTTAAGAAAAATGACAAAATTCGGTTGCGGGCTGCTCGCATCTCTGGCGCTTTGCGCCTCGAGCCAGGCAGCGGTTGTATTCACTGATGATTTCAGTGGGGCCAGATATCCCGGTTTGGGCACGATTGCCGAACTTGAGGCAAATGGATGGTCTGCCATCACAGGCTCCCTCGGGGTGGATCCGACATATAACGGCAACGGCGGCGGTGGCCAGACAATCCCCGAAAGCTGCCTCTGGGGCAACGCCTCCTCTCTGGAACATAAGTACGCAGCGGTGATTTCCTGCGGCGACATCCTCTCCATGGATGCGAGCTGCATGCGCTTTGAAGGTTACACCTATGTTCGTGAGATCGTTCTTTGGGATGGCGTGAACGAGGCCACCCGCGAGATCGTGGCCACCGCCACCTCCGGCCGCGCTGTGGGCCAATACTCCACATGGTGGACACCGCCCGTGAAGGCCCCGCTGCCCACCGTGACCTACACCGCCACAACCGCCGATGGAGGCAAGCATGTCATCTTCCGCTATGGTCACGTCTCCGGTTGGGGCGAGACAGCCGATGTGACCTGCAGCATCACCGGCGTGAGCGTTCCTTCAATCATATCGGAGCCGCAGGATCTGGTGCGGACAGCAGGCGAATCCGCCAGCTTCTCCGTCAGATCCGTGGCTTGCGGCCTCACCTATCAGTGGAGCAAGAACGGGACAACCATCCCGGGTGCCACCACTGACACTCTGGCCTTCGCCGCCGCCGTGGTGGCTGATGCGGCCAGCTATGCCTGTCTGGTCGCCAATGCGAACGGTTCGGCCACGAGCCGGGTCGCAGTCCTGACGGTGGAGCCGAAATTGGTTGGCGGAGCCAGCCTGACTCTCGCCATCAACTTCAGCGATGAAGCCCCCTATAATCCCGCCCCCACCGCGACCGCTTATGGTGTCCACCAGAGCCGGTGGCAGACGACGCCGTCCGGAAATGAATCCGCTGCGATCAGCGTGATGAACCTCCTGTTCCCATTTGGTTCAGGCCAGCTGGACGTGAGCTATTATGCAAACAACACCTACAGCCTCCCCGGGGCGGTTGATACCCTCCCTCCGGGCAACTCCCAGATCAATTACGGTTATCTGGATGATGGCGGCTCCGGCTATTCCGTGACCCTCGCAGGTCTGACCTCCAGCCTCGGCTACTCAAAGTATGTCGTTCGCACCATTGCCGCATCCGACAACGCCACCGCTTTCAACACCGTCACCATCACCGACCTGACCACCGGCCCGACCCAGGATCTGACCTACGCCCCAGCCGTTGCTGGCAGCCCGAGTGGCGGCAAAGCGGCCGTCAGCACAACGAGCACCGCCCTCACTGCGGACTCGATCATGATCACCTCCATGCGCGATGGGACGACCCTGACCCGCGCATGCCTGGCCGGATTCATCATCACCGACAAGCCGGTGATCCTGGCCCAGCCCGTTGGCCCCGCCGGCAACGTGTTCAGCGGCGCAGGCTTCTCCCTGAGTGCCGATGTCTTCGGTGTCCAGACCCTCGGCTATCAATGGCGCAAGGGTGGCGTTGCCATCGCCGGCGCGACCACATCAGCCTATGCCAAGGCCGTCGCGGCGGTTGCTGATGCCGGGGTTTATGACCTTGTTATCACAAATGCCTACGGCACCGCCACCTCTGTTCCAGTCACCGTGAGCGTGGTCTCCTACTTCCCGCCCGTGGTCCTTCAGCAGCCGGTTGCCCGGTCTGTCTTCGCCGGTCGCACGGCACAGTTCAGCGTTGTTGCCGATGGTGGCCAGCTCGCCTATCAGTGGAACAAGGGCGGCGCAGCCATCAGCGGTGCCACCACCACCCAGCTCGTCATCTCCCCGGTCTCCATTACGGATGCCGCCGACTACAGTGTGACCGTCTCGAATCCTGCCGGATCGACCAACAGCGTGAATGCCCACCTGACGGTGGCCACCATTCCTGCGACCGGTTATCTCGGCAAGGTGCTTGCTGATGGTCCTTCCACCCTGTGGCGCATGGACGAAGCCTCCGGCTCAACGCTCATCGATAGCTGGGGCGCGAACTTCGGCACCTATAGCGGTTCCTATACCCTCGGCAACGCGGGCCTGCTCACCGGGGTTTCCGATACCGCCGCCAAGCTGACTCCCACGGCCAAGGCCACGATTCCGTTCTCCACGAGCATCAACAATCCTGCCGGGCCGTTCTCCGTCGAGTTCTGGGCGCTGCCCACCACTGCGGGTCAGGAATGCATCATCAGTTCCCAGAAGCGGACCAGCGGTCGCGCCGGGTTCACGATCTTCATGAACAACGGTGGCAGCGGGTTCAGCGCACTTCTCGGCAACAACGCTGGAGGCACGGTGTTCGTCAACGGTGCAACCGCCGTCAAAGCGGGCGTCAAGTATCACGTGGTGGTCACCTATGACAATGCCACAGCCAAGGTCTATGTGAATGGCGCCCTCGACGTCTCGGCCTCCATCCCGTTCGATGCATCCGGATTCGAACCGAATCCCGAAGCACCGTTCCAGATCGGTGCGCGTAACAGCGGTGATGGCTTCCCCTACAACGGCGTGATCGATGAAGTCGCCGTCTATAACTACGCGCTCAGCGCCGCACAGATTCAGGGACACCTGCTCTCCGGGGTGCCTCCTCAGGTCGTTATGTCGCCAGTCACTGGGATCCTCAGTTCCTACGCACAAAATGTCTCGGCTGTCTGGATGGCCTCTGACAGCGATGGATCCAAGACCCGCACCGGCGTCATGAACTTCACTGCCACCAACGACAGCCAGGTTGTCGCAACCGGCATTCCCCAGATCGATTCCACCTCTGGAACGATCTGCCTCTGGGTGCGGACCACCGATGGCACCCTTCCCGGACCCGGCACCGATGCCTCCATGATCCTCGACCGCCGTGAAACCGGTGGCAGTGGAAGCGGCACGGTTCTGGTCCTCCAGAACGATGGCACCGTCTACTTCCAGGCCAACCCGAGCGGCGCCAATCCGTTCGGCTCAAGCAGCGCCATCAACGATGGCATCTGGCACCATATCGCTGTGACCTACGGCCAGAACGTGGGTGATCAGGTCACCATGTATATCGATGGTGTGTATAACGCGGCCAGCTCCAACGTGAAGGCATGGTGGTGGCCGGCTGGCATGAACGTGCTGCTCGGCAAATCACGTGATGCCTACTGGAAGCGCCTCGACGGCAAGCTCGACGACGTCCGCTTCTACACCCGCATCCTCACAGAGGCGGAAATCGGCCAGGTCATGTCAGGCACGGTCGTTGATGCCGCAGCGCTCAAGATGCGCATGGACTTCACAACCGGACCTGCAAACGGCTTCCGTTTGACCAACACCCCGGTGCCCGGAACGATTCAGGGCTCCACCAGTGTCCTCGGCACCTATCTGGATCTCGGCGCAAGCCCCTACTTCCATGTGCCCACCGGCGGAGTGCAGTTCTTCCGCGCCCGCGTGCCCTAGGTCGCACCCCATAAAATCGGTTTGATTCGCAACGGCCGGGAAGCAATTCCCGGCCGTTTTTTTATCTTCGCAGTGGCCCGTCCGGGCACCCCGAAGGGCGTGCAAGCCATAAGCCGGTGGTTGAGGAGCACCGCGACGACAACACCGGTCCATCCCACGATGCGATCCTCACCCAGACGGCATGGCCGCCCAGCCACCTTTCGGCAGCCGGGCGGTGCTTGAAGAACATCAGAACCGCAGCGACCCGCTCACGCAGCCCCGCTGTGGCCTGGATTTCCTAGTTCACCTTGAGGCGGAAGAACTGCGCCGCAGGCCCGGAGTAAACGTAGCCGGAGCGCGCCCCGATGACATCCACATACGTGCCGGTGGCGCTGGGGGCGGCTTGAAGCACGCCCGCACCATTCCAGTTCAGCTGGAGTCCGCTGGCGATCCTCGTGCCGAGCAGATGCCCTGCGACCGGCGCGGTGTCGATGTAATAGCGTCCCAAACCGTAAGTGGCACTCCACCAGAGAATCTCGACCCCGGCGACATCGCCGGAACCGTTCAGCACAGGATACAACTCCACGCCACCCTGCGGAATCCCATAGCAGAACCAGCCGGTGTAGAAGTCAATCGGCGGGGCGGTGGTTGACGGGATGACATTCAGTGCTTCCGTCACGTTGAGCTTCCGCAGCCCGAGCACTTCACCCTGGTCGGCGCTGTGAACAGCCAGCCAGCCGGGTTGGTAGGGCATCGGGTTGGGTGATGATCCTTTCAGCGCACTCTGCACGGAGGTACTGTCAAAGGTGCGGAAACTGGGCGTGCTGTAGGCGACCACGTAGGGCAACCCTGGCAGCGTCTGCACGTCCGTCAGGAAAAAGGTGCGGTAGATCACGTCCGAACTGTTGGTGATGCTGCTGCCCGCCACCTGCTCGGGATTGAAGGAGTCCGCATCATAGGTCCCGGTGCCCCCGGCCTGGCGGCGGCGGTGCATCCGGGTGTCGATACCGTTGGATGTGGAGGGGTAGCTGGTGCGGAACACCACGTTGTCCCCCGGATTATCCGCTGCCGGAACGGAGGAACTGATGCCGCCGCCGCCGGTCCCAAACCCGGTCGGAATCGTGGCCGTTTCAGTAAAGGTCAGCCCGTCGGACGTGGTCAGGATGCGGTCAACATCCCCATACCAATCCCGGTTGCCCACCACTATCACGGTGCTCGCACCGCTGCCGCTGACGCGGAATTCAGAGGCCTGGATCTTGTCGGGATACGGGGTGCCGGCGGGCATGGTGAAGGCCACCGTCGGTGTGCCAAATCCCGCACCACCGGGGGCGTAGCGACGGATCGTGTCCCCCACGCCAACATAGACAACGCCATCCCCGGCAACGCCGAAGGCCATGTTCAGGTGGTTGTCGCTGCCCACCGTGCCGGCTGGATATCCCACCACCAGGGCGGTGCCCAAGGGCGCACCCGTCTCCGCATCGAGCCACTGGAGCGAGCGATCGGGATAGGCCCGGGCGAGGTTGGTGTTGTGCACCACGGCCTCATTGATGCCATTGTCGCGAATGCCCAGCAGCAGGCGGTTCGAATCATACTTTTTCAGACCCGTGAAGACGTGCATCACTGAGGAACCGCTGCTCGGCACAGGGTTCGCATTCACATCCGTATCAATGATCGGCAGCAGCGTGGTCTGGCCCTGCAGCTGTTCCCACAGCGGGTGGATCACCTTACTCATGGCTACCGCCTTCGTGTACCTCGGCGAACCCACGACGTAGCGTGCGTAGCCAAACAATTCGCTCGACCACAAGACTTCTGCTGTGCCGTCCGCCAGGGGATACATGGACACACTGCCGAAGCAGCCCATCCACAACATGCTGGAATCCCCCGTCAGGTATTCATCCAGATCACTGAAGGGCAGCTGGTAGGAGGACATGAATGCACCGGTGGTGGCGTCATGAATGGCCAGCCACCCCGGTTGGTGCGGCGCTGAAGCCGGTGAGTTGTAGGGGGGCGTGCTGTAATGGACAACGAAATCCAGATCGGGATGCGCGTCGGAACTGCCGCTGAAGACCGCCGTGTAACGGAACGGGGCGTTGGTGTTGGGGTCGGCCTGGGCACTGAACGTCCCATCACCGGTGAACCGGTTGAGGGCGCTGTCAAACGGCGGCGTCCCCTTCGCCCGGTAAAACTTGGTATCCGCACCACTGCTGTTGTTGGGATAGGAGCCTCCGTAAAACCAGATGTCATCCGGGGCGCCCGGATCCTTGCTTGGGACAAAGGAGCTGATGTTGTTGCCCGCGCTTCCGAACCCTCCCCCCTTCCACATTCCAGCAGTGAACGTGCTGCCGTCCGCCGTGGTCAACAGCCAGACACCACGCCCGCCACCGCTGCCAACCAGCAGTTTTGTGTTCGCGCCAGAGCCGCGAACGCGGATGGTCTGCCAATAATGGCCTGACCACTGGCCCGCAGTCATCGTGGCCATCGCGGTTGCCGTGTTTTGATCCAGGGTGAATACCACCGTCGGCGTCGGCGAAATCCCGCCAGAGCCGTTCGGCGCGTAGCGGATGATCTGGTTCTTGTAGCCGCTGTAGATGTAACCGTCTTCGGAAACATCAAAGCTCCAATAATACTGGCCCGGCGTTCCGCCAGCCGCCACGACCTCTGCATCGAGGGGCACGGGGGTCAAACCCATGTTCAAGGCAATGCCCAGAGGCTGGCCCGTGGTCGGGTTGATCCAGATCAGCGACCGGTCAGGGTAGGCGTTGGCCAGATTGGTGTTGTAGGCCCCCGACGCGCCGGATTCGTCAATGCCGTTCTCGCGTATCCCCAGCAGGAGCCGGGTGGCGTCGTAACGGCGGATCGGGCCGATGCAGTCCATCAGGGACAGACCGTCACCCCCTTCACTGTCGGTGGTCCAGGCCACGTAGTTGGTCAGGATTGGAATCGGGGTGGGCTGTTTGTTGACAAAATGCTCCCAGACAGGAGTAATCGATTGGGCATTGCCAGCTAAACCACTGGCAACCAGTAGTCCGAGGGCGAGCAAGCCACGCGGAGATTTGATATCACTCTTCATGTTTCCGATGGATGGTTTGTTTTTGGTTGAGTTACCGCCAGCCAGGTTCAGCTACAACAGGCACACTGGACCAGAACGCTAAACGCGACTTTACAATTATGGGTAACATTAGGAACACTCCGCCAACGTGGAGCTGTTTGCAAGCGGGATTCGGCTATTTTCACGGCGACACAGTTTTTTGCGCCGTCGCGCCACCATCAGAATCCGCCCGGGAAGGACCAGTATCCGGTGGTTGAGAACCACCGCGATGGCACCACCGGTCCATCCCACGATGCGATCCACATCCCGGCGGGATGCCAACCCTGCGCACATTCACCCCAAAGCAACACGCTACGATCCCTCCGGAATCAGTCCCGTTCCGCCACCCCCCGCTGAAACCCCACCCTCGAAATCCAGATTACGCCGGGTCTGACATCCGCTTCAGCAGCAGGCTCGCTGCAT
This sequence comes from uncultured Verrucomicrobia subdivision 3 bacterium, assembly GCA_903913865.1. Classification (GTDB taxonomy): domain Bacteria; phylum Verrucomicrobiota; class Verrucomicrobiia; order Limisphaerales; family UBA8199; genus UBA693. The sequence goes on along the minus strand of CAIWMU010000140.1, from coordinate 8,788 downwards.
CCCCGCCGCTCTGTTCCGGTGCCAGTCTCACCCAATCGCAATTGCGTTGGCGCTTGAACCAGGTCAGTTGACGTTTGGCATATTGGCGGGTGCGGATTTTCACGAGTTCAATCGTCCCCGCAAGATCGCGCTCTCCACGCAGGTGTTCAATCACCTGCCGGTAGCCGATCGCCTGCATCGCCGTCCGGTTCGAGCCAAGTCCCCTCCCCAGCAGCCCTGCCGTCTCGGCCACAAGGCCTGCCGCGAACATCTCATCCACCCGCAGATTGATGCGCTGATGCATGTCCGCCGATTCCCGGGCCAGGATGAAAAAATGGCGTGCCACCGGTTCGCCGCCCTTGGATTCCCAGTCCGCGCGCTGTGCCGAGAACGGTTTCCCCGTGAGCCGAAGCACTTCCACAGCCCGGATGACACGGCGCGGATTATTTCGGTCGATCTTCTCCCAGGTGGGGGGATCCATCCGGGCCAATTCATCCAGCAGCGCCGCAAGGGGTGTCTGCTCCAGCTCGGTCCGGAGGGCGGGATCCGGTTCGGGGCTGTTCCCAAGCCCCCCAAGCAGGGCCTGAAAATAAAGCCCCGTGCCCCCGCAAAGCACCGGCACATGTCCCCGGGCCTGCACCCCGCGCATGGCCTCCAACGCCTGCCGGACAAACACCGCCGCATCAAAAGCCTCATCCAATCCCGCCACATCCAGCAAATGATGGGGAATGCGGGCCCGCTCTGCTGCGGCGGGTTTTGCAGTGCCTATATCCATGCCCTGATACACCTGCATGGAATCCACGGAAATGATCTCCCCGCCCAGGGCCTCCGCCACAATCATCGCGGCACCTGATTTGCCAACCGCCGTCGCACCGGCGATCAGGATCGGGCGCAGTTCTGGAGCGGCTTGAAAGGGGTCCCGCTCCATCAAGCCTTGGTGGTTTCGGACCGGATGGAAGTGCGTGGCAGCAGGAAAAAGAGCGCCAGACCACCCGTAAGAATCAGGATGCTCACAAGATGCGCAGGAGTGATCCAACCGGCATAATACTGCGGGTAATCCCCCCGGAACAGTTCCACCAGCGACCGTGTGCAGGCGTAGCAGATGAGATAGGAGGCAAAGATCTGGCCATCGAACTTCTTGCGCCGGAAGAGCCATCCCATAAACAGGTAGAGGCCGAGGCTGAGCAGTGAATCGTAAACCTGGGTGGGATGCACCGGAATCCCCGCCTGATCCACCGGGTGCGTGTCGTGCCCGGCAGGAAAAGTGATCGCCCACGGCAATGAACTGGGCTGCCCGTAGCAGCATCCATTGAGGAGGCAGCCCATCCGCCCGAAAATGTAACCCAGGGCAATGCTGGGGGCGAGGGTATCCGCCAGCCGCCAAACCGGGATCTGTTTGAGCCGCGCGAAGAGGATTCCGGAACTGAGGGCCCCGAGCAACCCCCCGTAATAGACCAATCCGCCATGCTGGACCATGAACACCTCGATAAATGGCCGGCCGGCAAACTGCTCCTTCCAATAGGACACCACGTAAAAGGTGCGGGCACCGATAATCGCCCCAACGATCAACCAGGGACCAATATCCAAAACCTTCTCCGGGTGGATCCCGTCCAAAAGGCAGCGACGCGACGCGGTCCAGATGCCGGCCACAAAGGCCAGCGCCATCATCACCCCGTACCAATGCACGTTCAGGGGGCCAAGATTAAAAGCAACCGGATCCACGGCCGCAGCATACAACGGTATTCCGGGAAATCCAACCCACAAGGAGGCAACCTCCATCAGGAGCCCCCGCAAAACGATCTTCCGGGATTGGCAAGAGGAACCCGCATCGCTATGCTGGCCCGGAGCTTATGGCCAAAACAAAAAAAATTGCCGCCGCCAAACCGGTGGTCGAGACCCCCTCCTCCCTGGGCTATGCCATGCCTGCCGAATGGGAACGCCACGAGGCCACCTGGCTGGGCTGGCCCCACAATGAGACCGATTGGCCCGGCAAGATCGACACCATCCGCTGGGTTTATGGCGAGATGGTCCGCAAGATTTCCGCCGGTGAACTCGTCCGGATTCTGGTCGACAACCGTGCCGCTGAAACGCTTGCCCGGAGCTACCTCAGCAGGGCCGGGGCGGATCTGAAACGTGTCGAGTTTGTCCAGCATCCGACCAACCGTGGATGGACCCGCGACAGCGGCCCGATCTTCGTCCGTCGGGGCACCGGAAAAAAGGCGCAGACGTCGATCGTCCATTTTCATTTCAACGCCTGGGCCAAGTATGATGACTGGCAGAAGGACCGGAAGGTGCCGGAGACGGTGGCAAAATTGCTCGGCAAACGCCTGTTCAATGCCGAATGCAACGGGCGGGACTTCGTGGTCGAGGGGGGCGGGATTGAGGTGAACGGGCGCGGCACACTCCTGACCACCGAGGAGTGCTATCTCGATCCGAAGGTGCAGGTCCGCAACCCGGGCCTCACCCGCGGCGAGATCGATGAAACACTCAAGACCTGCCTCGGCCAGAAGAACATCCTCTGGCTGGTCGCCGGTCCTGTGGGGGATGACACCCATGGACACATTGATGACATCTGCCGCTTCGTGAATCCCACCACCGTGGTCCTCATCAAGGAAACCAACCGCCGGGATCCAAACTACAAGCCCCTTTCTGAAAACTGGGACCGCATTGAAGATCTTCGCCTTGAGGATGGCTCCAAGCCCGAGGTCGTGGCCCTCCCCATGCCGTCCCCGCTCTTTTTTGATGGCTACCGCCTCCCCGCCAGTTACGCGAATTTCTACATCTCCAACGCCGCAGTCATTGTTCCCACATTCAACGACCCGAACGACCGTATCGCCCTGGGCATCCTCGGGGAATTGTTCAAGGACCGTCCTGTTGTGGGGATTCACGCCGTGGACCTGGTTCTCGGCTTCGGCTCCCTCCACTGTCTCACGCAGCAGCAGCCTGCCGGGATTTAGACCCGATGCGACACGACAACCCTTTAGCGGCGAAGGGAGTTTCCCGTGGGATGACAAACACGCGGGCATGAAACCGAATAAAAGCCCCCGGTTTGCGGTGCCCGCGATAGCCAATGATGACGGCTCCGCCGGAACTCCGTGATTCATTCCAGATCATCCGTATCCGGATCCTCGCGACCCTGCGACAACAGCAACGCATGACGATATGACCCTACCCACCCCCGATCCTGCTGTTTTGAAGTCCGTCATCCCCCCTGTGCCCTCGGATGTCGATATGAACTGCCTCCGGGATGAGCTGGAACTGCACCAGATCGAGTTGAAAACCCAGAACGAAAGCCTGCTTTCAGTTCAGGCCGATCTCCAGGCTGCCTTGGAGCGCTACATCGACCTCTACGACAGTGCCCCGGTCGGCTACCTCAGTCTGCGGCCCAACGGCGAGATCATTCAACTCAACCTCGCGGCCGCAACCCTCCTCCGGAATGATCGATCCCTGCTCGTGAACCGGAGCCTGAAGCAGTTCGTGGCCATGGAGGATGGCGCCACCTTCGCAGACTTTCTTAAATACACCTTCGAGGGCCGCCTGCAAGCGTGTGATGTGACTCTGGCGCCACGGTCCACCGAACCTTCCAGAGTGGTTCGGTTCGAGGCCATCTCCACGCCATCCAGACTCGAATGCCGGGTGGTCCTGACCGAGGTCACCGAGCGGAAGCAGATGGAGGAGCGGCTTCGCCTCCTCTCCCGCGCAGTCGAACAAAGCCCTGCTTCAATCATCCTTACCGATTTGCAGGGCCGGATCGAATATGTGAACCGCAAGTTCACCGAAATCACCGGTTACACTTTGGACGAAGTGCGCGGCCAGACTCCCCGTATTTTGAAGTCCGGCGAGACCCCGCCGGAGCAATACGCACAACTTTGGCGGACGATCACCAGCGGGAACGACTGGCACGGAGTCTTTCACAACAAGAGGAAGAACGGAGAACTCTTTTGGGAGGCGGAAGTCATCTCTCCGATTGTGGACGATCACGGCCGGATGACCGGTTTCCTCGGAATCAAGGAGGATATCACCCCACGCAAATGGGCGGAGGAAAAACTCCAGCTCAGCGAAAACCGCTACCGCCTGATTGCGGACCATGCCATCGACAATCTTTGGACCATGGACCTGAACGGCGAGTTCACTTACCTGAGCCCATCCATCGAAACACTGGGTGGCTACAATCCGGCCGAAATGATGCTCCACAATCTGGAGAAGGTCCTCACCCCCGAATCCCTCCTCCGCGCCATTGATTATTTGGAAGGATTGCGTGCTTCGATCAAGGCTGGACTCCACGCGGACCCGTTCCGGGGAGAGCTTGAACTGAGGCATAAAGACGGCCACATCGTCTGGATCGAGGTCACCGCGTTCCCCCTGATTGACAGCTCCGGGAAGTTTGTGGAATTGGTGGGGGTGACCCGGGACATGAGCGAGCGCAAGCGGGCCGAGGCTGCCATGAGTGAGCACAACCTCCAGCTGCAACAAGCCACATCACAGGCCACCGAAATGGCATGGCAGGCCGGGGTGGCCAACCGTAGCAAGAGCGAATTCCTGGCAGTGATGAGTCATGAGATTCGCACCCCCATGAATGCGATACTGGGCATGACCCGGCTGCTCCTCAACACCCCGCTCGATGCCCGCCAGATGGAGTTTGCCCATACCGTGGCCACAAGCGGCGAGGCACTCCTCAATATCATCAACGACATTCTCGATTTCTCGAAGATCGAGGCCGGGGGCGATTTCCCGCTGGATGAGCAACCTTTCAGCCTCCGGCACCTCACAGACGGCTTGATGCGGTTGCTGCAGCCCCAGGCCGGGGAGCGGGGGCTCACCCTCGTGGCCGATCTGGCTGAGGATCTTCCCGAGTGTGTCAGGGGAGATGCCCACCGCCTGCGCCAGGTGCTCATGAATCTTCTCGGGAACGGGCTCAAGTTCACCGATCGCGGCGGGGTGACCCTCCGCATGCGGTCCCCCGGCCTGCAGGGAACCCGTGCACGGCTGCGAGTCGAAGTGCAGGACACAGGCATTGGCATCAGCGCTGAGGATGCCGCCCGCCTTTTCCAGCCGTTCACCCAGGCGGATAGCAGCGCGTCCCGACTTCGCGGTGGCACCGGTCTGGGATTGGCCATCTCAAAACGCATCATCGATCTGATGGGCGGTTGCATGGGGCTCGAGAGCACGCCGGGCCAGGGCTCGATGTTTTGGTTTGAGTTAAGCCTCGAACCAGCCTCTGCAGCGGAACTGGAAGTCGCGCCCGCAGCCTGCCCTGCTCCGGCAGCCCTCCCCATTCCGCCACTGCGCATTCTCGTCGCCGAGGATCACGAGCCCAACCAGCGGCTGATCAGATACATGCTGGAGAGTCTGGGCCAGCAGGCTGAGTTCGTCGCCAACGGCCGTGCTGCAATAGAGGCTTGGGAATGCTCAACCTACGACGTCATCATCATGGACTGTCAGATGCCTCTAATGGATGGGTTTGAGGCCACCCGTGAAATCCGGCAGCGCGAGGCGACCCGGTCTGGTGGAAAGGGGAAACGGGTCCGCATTGTCGCGCTGACCGCGAATGCAATGAAAGGGGACGCCGACCGCTGCCTGACGGCCGGAATGGATGCCTACCTGAGCAAGCCTTACACTGCGGAACATCTTGGTGCGGCCTTGCGGGAACACAGTGGCAACTCCGGCCAACCCCCGCTCGCGGCAACCTCCACGCCCGCGCCACCCGCTGGCCTCAGCTTCAATTCCCAATCCCCTGCACAGCTCTGCACCGACCTTGGCAACGAGAATGTGAGCTGCATCATGCAGGACTTCCTGCGGGATCTGCCTCTGCAGATTGCCGGGCTTGGGGTTCTGGTCAAAGCCGGTCAGCTAAGCGAGGCCGGCCGTCTGGCCCATTCACTTCGGGGCATCAGCATGTCCTTTGGTTTGGTCCGGTTGGGCTCCCACCTCAAGGAATTTGAGGGAAAGGCGGAGGCTGCAGATGAGGCCGGGCTGCCCTTGGCGTTGGAAAATCTGTCGCTCGCCATGGTGCAGGGCCGGAGCGAGTTGTGCCAATGGATGGAGCAACACGGGCTGACTCATGATCCAAAGCAGGATGAGTCTCCAACGAACAGTGCCACGGAGTCCAACCCATAGGGCAGCAGAATGTTCACAAATCCAGGGTGCCGGGTTCGGCGCCCTCCTCATTGCGGGTAGGACAGTCCATTCCCCAGGCCGCAGCCTTGGCAGCCGTCAACCGGTGGTCAAGGAACCCTGCGACGAGACCACCGGAACATAATCAAATCCTGCCAGGCACCCCCGGAGGGGTTGCGGGGAATCCAACTCTTTTCCGGGACCCGCTGCCGGGGTCCGGATGCATTGTCCAACAAGTCCGGGGAGGTCGCTCGCCCTCAACCCGGTTACGCCGCCTCCTGATCCTGCTTCCGGCGGATGCTTGGATGTTCACTGCCTGAAACCGCCCCCTCTGTGACAAGCACATGTTCGATATCCTCGCTGCCGGGAACCTCATACATCGTCTCCAGCATGATCTTTTCCAGCAGGCTCCTCAATGCACGCGCGCCCGTCCCCTTCCTGATCGCCAGCGCTGCAAGTGCCCTGAGTGCCTCAGGCTCAAATTCCAATTCCACCCCCTCCATCCCGAGCAGCTTCGCATACTGCCGGGTCAGCGCGTTCGGCGTGTCGGTCAGGATCGAAACCAGCTGATCCTCCGTCAACTGCCCCAGCACCGTCAGCATCGGCAACCGCCCCACGAACTCCGGGATGAACCCGAACGCCAGGAGATCCTCCGGTTCAACCTGGCTCAGCACCTGGTCCCGGTCAAAAATCATCGGGCTGGAAGCCTCCTCCGGGGCACGGAAACCCATCACATTCCGTCCCAACCGCCGCTGGACGATCTTCTCCAGGCCGACAAATGCCCCTCCGCAAATAAACAAAACATCCCGGGTATCCACCCGGATGTATTCCTGCTGCGGATGCTTCCTCCCCCCCTGGGGCGGCACGCTGCAGATGGTCCCTTCAAGGATCTTCAGCAACGCCTGCTGAACCCCTTCGCCCGAGACATCCCTCGTGATGGAAACATTCTCCGTCTTGCGCGCAATCTTGTCGATCTCATCAATGTAGATGATCCCCCGCTGCGCCCGCTTCACATCGTAATCCGCATTCTGGAGCAGGCGCAGGATGATGTTCTCCACATCCTCACCCACATAACCCGCCTCCGTCAGCGTCGTGGCATCGGCAATGGCAAACGGAACATCCAGCAACTCCGCCAGTGTCCGCGCCAGAAGGGTCTTGCCCGAGCCCGTCGGCCCGATCATCAGGATGTTGCTCTTCTCAATCTCCACCCTGTCAAACCCGCCCATATCCCCCTCACCGGGTTTTCCGGCCGGTTCCTGGGAAATCCGCTTGTAATGGTTGTGAACCGCAACTGCCAGCGTCTTCTTCGCGTGCTCCTGCCCGATGCAGTGCACATCCAGCCGGTGCTTGATCGCCGCCGGCTTTGGCACACTCACCCGGGGCGGCGGATTTGCCGCCTGCGGCGCGAGTTCCTTGTCGAGCACCTGCTTGCACAGCACCACGCAGTTGTCGCAGATGTAAACACCCGGCCCCTGTATGAGTTTCTTCACCTCCGCGTGGGATTTCCCGCAGAAGCTGCAGAGCGTGATGCTGGTGGGCCGTGCCATTCCCTACTCCTTCTTGTCGGCCAGACTCGTCGCCTGCTCGGCAAGCGTCGGGATTTCCTTGCGGGACTTCACCACCTCGTCCACCAACCCGTATTCCTTGGCCTCCTCAGCGCTCATGAAATTGTCCCGGTCACAATCCTTCTCCACCTGGGTGATATCCTTGCCGGTGTGTTTGGATATGATCCCGTTCAGACGCTGCTTCAACTTCAGCATATAGCGCACTCGAATCTCCACATCACTCGCCTGGCCCTCGGCACCCCCGAGCACCTGGTGGATCATGATGTTGCTGTTCGGCAGCGCATAACGCTTCCCCTTCGTCCCCCCGCATAGCAGCACGGCCCCCATGCTCGCCGCCTGGCCGATGCAATAGGTGTTCACATCACACGTCATGAACTGCATCGTGTCATAAATCGCCAACCCCGCCGTCACACTCCCGCCCGGCGAGTTGATATACAGATGAACATCCTTCTTCGGATCACTCATCTGGAGGAACAGCAACTGCGCAATGATGAGGTTCGCCACCATGTCATCCACGGGCGTCCCCAAAAACACAATCCGATCCACCAGCAAACGTGAATAAATATCGTAGCCGCGCTCTCCGCGACCCGTTTGCTCCACCACCATCGGCACTAAAAAGTTTTGCATATGCTGTTTTTCCAGTGCCGCAACCTATCCGACCTCCGCATCACGGTCAAGTTCAGCCCCGTCACCGAAAAACCATCCCCCCGGAGAATTCTGCAAGGGTTGTCGCCATTGGGAGGGGTGTTGACCCATTTCCCGCAAAGAAGTCCATCGGGTCTTCTTCCCCTTCCGGGAACCCCGAACAGGGTTTTGCCGTTGTGCCCTCCCGGGGTGCGACAAACAAGGGCGGAATGGGATCGTGTTCGCGGGCGCGGAAGAGGAGTCCGCCATGAATATAGTTGCCATCTCCATGTAATACACACACATCACATGCCACCCATTCGAACCATCGGCACAACCCCTTCGGGGTTGTTTATGTCTTTGGCCTTTACCCGGGGTAGCGCCTCCGCGGCGCAACCCCGGGCTTCATGGCAGAATCCCGTTGGGATTCCCGGAGGGAGTTCGGGCAACGCGCGACCTTCGGATTCCCGGACGGAAAACGGCGATCGCCCGACCTTGGGCGTTTC